>NZ_JABBYJ010000003.1:300000-377695 GCF_012932565.1 Sneathiella limimaris | reverse complement strand
CTCACAGGTGCTTTTTTTAGCTCATAAACTCTAACACCAACGCGGGGTGGAGCAGCCCGGTAGCTCGTCAGGCTCATAACCTGAAGGTCGTAGGTTCAAATCCTACCCCCGCAACCAAAACGTCAAAGCCCGCCATTAAGGCGGGTTTTTGCGTTTTGTTACTGTGGACTAGGATGAGAAACTCAGCCAGGCTTTGCAACGCAAAGGCTGGCAAGGTTCACAACAAGCAGCGAAAGCTGCGCAGGTGCAGGGAGGGGCAACGCCCCAAGCAAAATCCTACCAACAAAACCAAATATATCAACGGCTTAGCTGAAAAACGCTAAGCCGTTTTTGCGTTAATGACCCAAAAGCACCGTAGCTAAATCCTGAAAACTCGATAATCAGGAATCGGAAATGGTTGGTGTTCTTGCAGATCGTGTGGCCTGGCACCTATGAGGCGATGCCTGTTACTAACCTCTACCACGGATATTGTTTAAGAACGAGGCCAATTCCTCTTTAAGTTTGCCAGCTTGAGTGGTTAGGCCACGACTGGCTTCAAGGACTTCCATGGAAGATGTACCGCTTTGCTGGGAAAGGTTTGAGACCAATTCTATATTTGCGATAACAGTTTGGGTGCCAGTTGCAGCCCGTTGTGTGCTCTGATTTATTTCCTGAGTGGCCGCCGCTTGCTCTTCTGCGGCACTGGCAATCGCCGTAGATATGTCATTCACTTCAGAAATTGTATTGCCGATTAGTTTCACAGAGTCTACAGCATCATTCGTAACGGTTTGCATGTCTGTGATCTGAGCGGTGATTTCCTCGGTTGCTTTCGCCGTTTGGGTTGCCAAAGTTTTAACTTCATTTGCAACCACTGCAAATCCACGGCCTGCATCCCCGGCGCGGGCTGCTTCGATCGTTGCATTCAGTGCCAGAAGGTTCGTTTGTTCCGCAATATCGTTGATAAGGCCAACCACGTCATTGATGCGTGTTCCAGCCTCCTGCAACTTATACATGTTTCTTTCTGCTGATTGGGCCTGTGTGACAGCGTTATTGGTAACTGACGTTGCATTGGCAAGCTGACCGCTAACTTCTTGTATGGCGGTAAAAAGTTCCTCAGATGCTGAGGCAACCGATTGGACACTGGCGTTGGAGGTTTGTGTCTCTTTCAGTGCTTCCTGAGCTTTCGATGAAGAATTACGTGCCACTTCTGACATGGTTTCAGCAATTTCTGACATTTCGATGGACGCGACACTTACATTGTTGACGATCTCGCCGACCTGGTTTTCAAAGTCATTGGCCAGTTGAATGCGTTCTTGTCTTAGCTGTTCTTCTGCCGCGCGAGCGCGTTCGGCCTTTTCCATCGCCGCTTTTTGTTGTGCTTCTTGTTCTGCTTTTTCTTGCGCAATTTCTCGTTGGCGGGCCGCAATTCTCTCCTCTTCAGCCTGCTTTTCCAGTTTTATTTTTTCGAGGCCGGATGATTTGAAAAATTTCACGGCTGATGCCATCGATCCAATCTCGTCTTTTCGGTCTGTTGCCGGGATCGGTATGTCCAGCTGCCCATTCGCCATGATTTGCATTGTATCAGTGAGTTCTGTAATCGGCCTGGTAATGGATTTGTTGATGAAGTAGGCGAGAACAAAAACACCGACTAGGACGGCACTGAGAACAGCAAGAGTATTCATAAGGGCATTATTACTTTGTTCAACAAAGTAGCTTCGATCGATTGCCAGAACCAATATGCCAATGGGATTACCGCTGAAATCTTGGACAGGGCTCACCATACGTGCATATGATTTTCCCTCAATTTCAATAGCGTTGATAATGTTTGTATCTTCAATACCTTGAATGATGCTGCTATCAGTTATGTCCATTGAATTGTCGGGAAATGTTGTCGCGAATAGATCATATTGAGAGCCTCTTTTCAGGATCAGGGCTACATTCGCACCTGTCTCATTCTTGAAGTCATCAAAAAAAGACTTGCCAAAAGATAAACCAAATTCCACGGATCCTACATGCTGTCCTTGATGACTGATAGGCGCAATTCCGCGCATGCCAAGACCAGCAACACCTATTTCAAGGCCGCTGATCTTAGTTTTGTTTTTATTTGTTTCAATCACGGAAAAGCGGAAGGACGATAAATCGTCGCTATGCTTTTCCGGTTTGTGAACTCTTAGAAAAGAGGTCGCCGGTGGAAGGTGAAACTGGAATTGTCGGACATCATGTTGACTTTTCATCTCAGCAAAAGAAGGAACAAAAAGGTCAGCCAGTAGAGATCGATTTTGCTCCGCCATTGCCTTTTGGACAGAGGGAAGGCCGGCAATCTGCGTTGCCATACTCACTGCCATAAAGGCCTGCTTTTCCAACATCGCATTCAACTGCTTTCTATATGCCTGAAGTTCCCGTTCTTCCGCTTGCTGGATAATGCTTTGTGTTGTGTTGCGGCTGACAATGGAGAGAATGACGCTCGTTAATAGAGCGATCAGAACCATAGACAAAAGAATTTTCAGGCTAATTTTTAAAGAAGAAAGCATAGTTTATTCTTTCATTAAATGATGTTCTGGCTGTCAAGCTATCGGTTAAGTGCTTATCCGACGGTTTTTAATGCGAGTATTCTAATTTTTAAAATCTAATATTAGATTAATGCATCAAGTGCATTGATGTGGAGCTTTCACGCGATACAGAAATGCGTCTCTATTCGCTATTAGCTTCAATAAGATTTTTGAGATTTCGTCTGAAATCTGAAACTTTCTCTAACAGCCAGTCAATGAAGTGATTTTGAAGGCTGGTCATTTCCTTTCCTTCAACCCAGAGAAGTCGATATCTGTAACTGGTTTGATGGCGTAATTGAGATCCAAACGGCATCACAAGACGGCCTGCGACAATTTCGTTATAGGCTTCCGTTAGCCCACAGAGGACTAACCCTTGCCCCGTAATCGCAGACCGAAGGCCTGAGCTTATTCTGGAATAGCTTACGCCCTGGGTTAGATAACTCGGATCAAATTCGTACTTTTTGCCCCAATCCTCGAAACTTAACCAATCTGGATCTCCGGTTCGACCCAGAAGGTGGATCAAAGGTACATCTTTTAAGGATCGGGTTTTGGTGGTCAGTCTATGCGTGGTCGCAAACTCTGGTGAGCAAACTGGCAATATGAAATCACCAAACAAATCGATTTCCTGTATTGGCCCCTCTGCGGGTCGCCCATACCGGATAGCGAAGTCAAACTCACCTGTCAACAGGTCAACATCCCGATTTGAGGCATCCAGGCGAAGGTCAACCTCCTCATGCTGTTGATAGAAATCAGAAATTAGCGGCGTAAACCAGTTTTCTGCAAAAGACGCAGGTAGTGTCAGTGCAATTCGCTTATTCGCACCATCCAGTTTCAATTGCTCCAGTGCGCTCGCGATCGTTGTAAAACCGTTGGTCAGTGTTGCTTCAACCCGGCGCGCTTCATCTGCGGGAAGAATATTGATGCCGCTCCTGTCAAAGAGTGCCTTGCCGAGATAGTTTTCTAAAGCGCGAACTCTTTGTCCCACAGCTGCGGGTGTAATGCCGAGTTCATCAGCAGCTGCCGTGAAACTTCCGTGGCGAAGCGTCGCCTCTAGCGCTCTTAGCGCGTTGAGATGTGTTAATCGCATTCTTTAAACTAAAGTTTTTCTTTAGTTTAGGCAAAGTTAATCTGCCGTGACACTGTCTCCTTCATCCCTATTCTAAATATAAGCTTTACCAAAAAGATTGTTTGGGCAAATTAGAAGGAGATGAAAATGTATTATTTATATTGGGAGTATATGGCCGGTTCGATAGTTGTTCAGGCGATGTTGGAAGAACTCGGCGTTCCCTATGAGTTGCGTTACGTAGATATGGGGGCAGGGGAACATTTTGAACCCGCCTATCGGGAGTTAAATCCCGTTTGCCGTGTTCCAGCACTTGGGTTACCAGATGGAACTACCATTGGCGAGACTGCTGCAATCGTTGCTTTTTTGGGAGAACAATATCCTGCGAAACGCTTAACACCGCTTCCAGGTGAGCATGATCGTGCAGAGTTTCTATTTTGGCTAAATGTGCTAACAACGTCGGGATATTTGACTGTTTCCCGTTGGGCGCATCCTGAAAGATATGCAGCAGATGCAGATGCAATCCAGCAAGTTGAGCAGAAAGCAGCCCTCGATCTGGAGGCCTTTTACGCTGTCATCGAGACAGAAATTGGGGATAAACCTTGTTTTCTTGACCGGGGTTTCTCGGCGCTCGACTTTTATCTGACCATGCTAACTGAATGGTCCGGTGATCGGCAAAAACTGTTATCGGATTGCCCGAATTTATCTCGACTTGTAGAAAAAACGAGTGCTCGCGCCTCCTATATCAGGACATTACAGACACACAAATTGCCTGAAGCCGCGGAATAGGGGTTTCAGGGAGCACCATCCAACTAAACTTTGGGGGGCGCAAGGACGCAATTTTCGACAAATAAATCACCTTCTAATCAGTCTCACCCTGTACCGGAGCAGCTTCTTGGCAACTGGGCTTGGACAACCTGCTGTGCTGGGAGCAGTTGTTCTTTTTCTGCGGGACGAGTGGAAATATCGCCGCGGATCAGGTCCAATAGCCAGGGGAAGTCGCCTTCTTGGGAGCGGGTGGAGGCTACGCGATGAGCAAGGGACGGAACCTTTTCATCATTCTTGGCTTCGCTTTGCAGGGCAAATTGGAAAACATAGTTGGGGGTCAGGCCCATTCTCAGATCAGCCTGAACAAGGTTGCCGTCCTCGCGGTGGGTCAGGCTGTAAAAACCTTTTGTGAAAGCTTCGAGTAAAGTATGTGCCGGATACGTGACCAGTTCAGCGCAGCTAAGATCTTGAGGCCATCGTTTGTGGGAATAGAAAACCGGTGGGTCTTCTGAGTGAAGAAGCGGTAGATACAGGTTCGCGTAAGTCTCTGGCTGGATAGCAACCGCTTTCCAGGCGAAGGTGGTAAAGGGGAGGGGGATTATCAGCACATCCTCAGATGGGATCCCACGATCTGCAAATTGCTGGACTGCTCGGTCTTTCATCCAGCCTTGGGCGATCATTGACCAGCCCAGATAACAAGTGGACAGAATGAGTGCCGCCCCCAGGGTTGAGCGAAATTTAGGGGACCAGTTTGGGCGGATCAATGCCCATAAAGTGACGAACAGAAGTGGCAGTGTGTACAGTGGATCAATGATGAACATTGAGCCAATTCCGAACGGATAGTCCGTGATCGGCCAAAGGAGTTGTGTGCCATAGATGGTTGTCGCATCCAAGAGGGCGTGGGTTATTAAAGTCAGCCAAACAGTCCAATAGAACGCGAGCCGTCCCCCGCCATCCGGCTTTTTAAATAAGCGCCACAGCCCTTCTGCAATGAAGGGTGTCACGATCGTTTGCACAAGGAGTGAGTGGGTAGCTGAGCGATGTTGTACGAAATTTTCCAGCGCGCCTCCATAATCCCAAAAGACATCAAGATCCGGCAGGGTTCCCAAAAGACCACCTGTGAGGGCTGCTTTGCGCAGGCCATGCCGCTTGCCAAGGCACGCTGCCCCGATACTGGCTCCCAAAACAAATTGTGTAACCGAGTCCATCAATGGCCCTTTTTTTAGACGAGAGGAAAGTTAAAACATATACGTATCACACAGGAAAAGGATCAGCGAGTGACGACTGTCAAAGTAAACAAATCTAATTAAGGAGCGATTCTTTACCGTTAACCATAAGTGTCTCAATTAAAAAGAGTGCTTCCACAGGCATGAGTTGTAAATTCTGAAATTAAATTAAATTTTAGATAAATATTACATGTTAACGGTTCTTTAAGCTTTGTACCTTGCCTGTCAGCTTTTATGCTTGAAAGACTTATTCAAGACAGAGGCAGAACTATGTTTAAAAAATTTGGGGTAGCGTTAGCTCTGATCCTGTTTGCCGGATTGACGTCACAGGTAAACGCAGCAGTTCTTTCATCTTTTTCAGATGATTTTGAAGCAGAGACAAAAGAGCTGAATTCAAATGACTTCCTGAACTGGAATGTCAGCAATGGTACAGTTGATACAATTGGTACGGGGTTTTACGATCTTTGTGATACGAACACCTGTGTCGACCTCGACGGTTCTACAAGAAACGCTGGTGATCTTTCGACCAAAGACAGCTTTGCAATCGGAACCTATAAATTGTCCTTCCGAATTGCGGGTAACCAACGCGGTGGTTCCTCAGACGGGGTGAATGTGACTTTTGGTGATTTGAATGAAGATTTTTCAAAAAACCCTGGAGATGCATTTGAGGAAATCATTCGAATTGTAACGCTGACAACTGAGGGTATTCTGACGTTCAGCCACGCAGGTGGCGATAATATCGGTATCCTTCTGGATGATGTCGAAATTTCAGCAGTTCCACTTCCAGCAGCGCTACCGCTCTACGCAGCAGGTATGGCTCTTCTTGGGTTTATGGGATGGCGGAAGCGCAAAGCTTCAGCCTAAGTCCAGAAAGTCTTTAATTCTGAAGAAGGCAGCGGTTTCGCTGCCTTTTTTGATTCAGGGTGGGGGATAGGCATTTTTATTGAGACCGAGGGGATCATCTCGTTGGATACCTTGAGCCTTAAATTTCCTGAAAATAGTTGCAATGACGGGGGGCGAGCTCTTTTTTGCGCAACCGAAAAAAAACTAAAATAAGAAAGTTGGAATAAAACCGGAGGGTCACCCGTTAATCCCTAAATCGTACCAGCTATCATTCGGGAGGAAATTGAATGAGTGACGATAAAAAACTGGACTCAAAAGAGATACTTGAGATGTATGAGAAGGACCCGGTTGAAGCAGACCGCGTCTATCTCGGGCGGGTTGCCCATAAAGACCGGCGCGGCTTTCTGAAAGGTGCCGGGCTAGCGACTTTGGGTGGGTTGCTGGGCGCCAGCATTCCGTTTCATCGGAACCTTCCCTCTGGTCTGATCCCTGTCGCACTTGCGGATAATCATATGATTGCAGGTAAAGACGGTTTGACCATGTTGAACGATCGTCCCTTGAATGCGGAAACACCTCCGCATCTGCTGGATGACGCAATTACTCCTACGGCCCGGCACTTCATTCGCAACAACGGTATACCCCCAGAAGATGTTGATGCGGCCAGCTGGACTTTAACTGTTGATGGCCTCGTGGATAACCCTATGACCATGACCATTGCCGATTTGAAGTCTAAGTTTGAGGTGGTCACAATGGCCCTGACCATCGAATGTGGTGGCAATGGCCGGGCCTTTTTTAATCCCCCAGCCAAGGGTAACCAGTGGACATATGGAGCGGTTGCCTGTTCCAACTGGACCGGCGTCCGTCTGAAAGACGTACTGGAAGCTGCTGGTGTGAAGGATAATGTTGTCTATACGGCGCATGTTGGCGCGGATGACCATTTGTCCATGAAAGAAGGCAAATTGCCAATTTCCCGCGGCATGCCCATTGAAAAAGCAATGACCGATAATATCCTGATTGCTTTTGAGCAGAACGGCGCACCGCTTCATCCTCATAATGGTGCACCGCTGCGTTTGGTCGTGCCAGGATGGCCAGGGTCCTGTTCCCAGAAATGGCTGACACGGATCTATCTTCGCGATGTGGTGCATGATGGTCCAAAAATGACCGGTACGGCCTACCGCGTTCCCAACAGACCTGTGTCTCCCGGTGAAAAAGTCGACAAGAAAGACTTTGAAATCATCGAGCGGATGCCGGTGAAATCGCTGATTACGGCACCTGCAAATGGCGCGGCCGTCAGTGGTGGTGATGTGGAAGTTCGCGGCCATGCCTGGTCAGGCGACCGGAACATTAGTGAAGTTCATGTGTCCATGGATTTCGGCGTCACCTGGATGAAGGCGAAGGTGGATGCGCCTGTAAACTCAGGTGCTTGGCAGAACTTCAGCCTAAACGTCAAACTGCCTGAAAAAGGCTATTACGAGATCTGGGCGAAGGCAATCGATGATGCTGGCGAAGCGCAGCCTCATGCCATCAACTGGAATCCGAAAGGGTATCTGAACAACACCATGCACCGGGTTGCTGTCAGATACGTATAATTTTTTGAGATGATAAGAGGGCGCTTGATGGCGCCCTCTTTTTATACTTTGTGGAGTTTTTGCAAATGATAAGAAAGTTGTTTTGGGCTGGAGTTTTTGTTGTGTTCAGCTCAGCGGGCGTGATGGCGGACGAAGAGTCCGAATATGGTGTACTGGTGGATAAGCCCGGTGCGGAAGAAACCTACATCTATTGCACAGCCTGTCATTCTGAAAAAATTGTGGCCCAACAGGGTTTGACGAAAAAAGCCTGGGACGAGCTGTTGGTCTGGATGGTGGATGAGCAGGAAATGGAGCCTATTGAAGAGCCTGACCGATCCGTGATCATTGAATATCTTGCCAAATACTACAATACAGACCGGCCAAACTTCCCTAAAAATTAGGTTCAAACACTCAGGTCAGAGACCTTACGCGCAGGGACGAGCTTTTTGATACGCTGAAATCATAGCGATCCGAAGCTCTTCCTGCTTTCTTTTTTCCTGCAGGCGAAGCTCGTTTTGCAAATAGCGCGAAATCGTCGCGAAGCGATCCTCATCCATGCCGGTTGCCAGAACAGTGACGGACTGGGTGCCGATTTGCCAGCGGGCTTTCAACAGCCTGCTATGTTTGTCAAAGACGATTGATGTCGCATGGACTTGCTCTGGTTGGTCAGTTGTTTTGCTTTTGCTGACAAAGGTCAGGCGGCATCCCCTGGTCCCCCGATAATGGGCCGAGAGAATTTCCCCGATTTTTGTTTGCTCCAGTTTGGCTTCCGCCAGTCGAAGGTTTGACGCGCTGAGATCGGGGATCTCAAAATCACCCGTAACGGGGCTTGAAACTTGTAACGTTCGAGGTTCCGTTTCCAGAAGATAGCTCTTTTCTGAATAGATCTGATGCAGGCCTTCCGCCAAGGTCACTTTCTCTGGTTGCAGCGCATACCAACCCGCTGTTGCCCCAAAAAGTGCCAGTAGGATTGCTGCCGCTGCCGCGCCGCGGCGCCAGCCATAGGGCGTTCCGCTGGATACCGTGTCGTTTGCAGCTTTGCTCTTTTGACCACTTAGGTGTCGCTTGATTTCTTGAAGGCGGCTCAGCTCTTCGCGAAGCAGAGGCTCTTCCATCAGGCGGGCTTCCAAGATTTCCTGTTCGGCAAGCGGAAGCTCCCGGTCAACATAACCGTTCAGCAGTTCCCAATCTTCGTTACGGATACTCATTTACGCAAACTCTTCCTTTTTATGCGCTGCACGTTTGAACTTTCAACTTCCTGCAGAAGTGCGCGACGCGCCCGACTGATCCGGCTCATTATCGTTCCTTGAGCAATGCCAAGGACAACTGCCGCTTCTGCGTACTTCAACTCAAACACATCAATCAGATACAAAATTTCCCGCTCCTGCTCTGACAGCCTTTCAAGGGCTTGCCGGACCAGAAGTTCCTCAATAACCGCTGGGTTGGATGCAGGGGTGTTTTCATATAAACGGCTGACACTGTCAAAATATTCCGAAGCAGTTTTTTCCCGCCGTTTATGATCAATAAAGAGGTTTCGGATAATCCGGAACATCCAAGGTTTCAGATCTTCTGCCCGATCCGGTACCCGTTTCGCTGACAAGGTTTTCTGGCAAGCTTCCTGAACCAGGTCTTTCGCCAGCTCCTCATCCTTGGTAATGGCAATCGCATAAGCTTTCAGCTCGGGCAATAGCCGCGACATTTTACGCTTCAAAAACATCGCATCAGAATAATATGTTTCAGGGGAATTGGATATAAATATTATGCGGGCGAGCGAGTCGCCCCAAAAACCTTAATTTCCCTTGGCTCTTTCTTTCGGCTTTTAGATGTCTTAGGCTCTTGTTACATGGCATCAAAAAGTGGGAGAGGTGAAATTCCAAAATATACTGAAATCACAAGCAATCTTTTGATCAGTGTCGCAGGGCTTTGCGACGATATTGGAAAACACAATCCAGAGGCCGCCGCCCAGATGCAGGCCAACTCAGACATCTATAACGCCGTTTCACAACAGCTGCTGGAAGATCCGGAAGGTACCTTTGAAGGGGTTCCGGTGATTAAGGCCGCTTGCGATTTCCTGGGCGTTGCAGCTGAGTTTATGGATGATTTTGCGGACCATAACCCCGCCGTCGGGGAGGTTATGCATGACAACGCCAACCTTTACCGAAAAATGCAGCGTATCCTGGAAAATGACCCCTGGGGCGAAGCGGCTGAGGATGGGTGAGGGGACAATTCCTCACCAATAGCTCAGTTTAAATTAGCCTATGACGAAGCGGCCAAATGCCCATCTACTATAGCGTTGAACTGGGTCAGGGCCCCTTCAAATTTCCCAAAAATCAGTGTCTCATTGGCGCGGCTTGCCAGACCTGACTGTATATCTTCACCGATCTCAAAATCTTCAGTTAAAGTCTTCAGTGTGATTTGCTGGTTGCGTTTCCAGTGATCTGCCTTGTCTTCTGAAACCTCGGCCTTTGGCGCGAGTGTGGAGATTTTCACCTTTGTTTGACCTGCGCTGATCGGGTTCATTTGAACCCAAGCTATATGATCCTGCATCATCAGGAACTGGTTCAAGGGGAAAACGGAATATAGAACATTGGTGTGGTCGCGGATATTCCACTGATCTTCCGGCAGCTTGGCCATGTCTTTCAAGGACTCGCGAGGGAGAATAGACCGCAAGTTTTGCCCAAACACCTGATAGCTAGACAGGTTATTCATGAAATGCGGCCCAATAGTATCTTTGTGCGCGACCTTGAAGTGATAAGCCTCAATCCCCCCTTCGACTAAGACCTTCCAGTTAGCCTTCACATCCAGTTCTGTCGTCTCTGCAATCGCGTAATCTTCAAATCCGATCCAGGATATCATGTCTTCAATCGGCGCCAGGAAATCCGGTCTAATTTCCTCTCCACTCAGATCCGGTCGAACCCAAATCCAACCAAGTTTTTCTTCGACTGCGAGGCTTTTCAGATTGAGCATTTGCTTATCAATGTCAGGGAAACCCTGTTTTTCTTGCGGGATACCGCGGAGGCTGCCATCTGAGTTATAGGACCAGGCATGATAGGGGCAGGTGAAAATGCGTTTGCAGCCGGAGGTTTGTTTTTCCAGTTTTGCCCCCCGGTGACGGCACACATTCAGAAAGACTCTGACCGTTCCTTCTTTGTCGCGCACCACCAGGATGGGAAGACCCGCGAGTTCAGTGGTTACGAAATCACCGGGGTTTTCAAGCTGCGATACATGCGCTCCGATCAAGGGTGTTTTCTTGAAGACATTTGAGAGTTCCTGATCAAAGCGGTCCTCTGACAGATATCGGGTAACTGCAGATCGGCCAGTTTCTGTATCCAGAAAGGCAGAATGTGTTTCGCTCAGGCTGACCAGTTCTCTTAGTAGTGACAATTCTGTTTGCCGGTCCATACTTCTCTCCCTTTCTTGCTGGAACTTACCGTTTGGTAAGTAAAGTACTTACCGCTTGGCAAGTTGTCAATGTTCTTGTAGATAAGAGGCATGACACCGCGCAGGAAAAATACCCGCAACGCCTTGATCGAGACGGCAACTGAACTGTTTTCCAGTCGAGGTTTCAATGGCGTTTCCATTCAGGACGTGGCTGTTGAACTGGGCATCACGAAGCAGGCGCTGCTGCATCATTTCGAGAAAAAGGAGAAACTTTTTGCGGAAGTGTTGGAGCGATTGGCCGATCGCTTAATGAAGATCGTGACGGAGTTCGAAGCCTCTGAAGAGGTGGCGGCAGATCGGTTTCAGCAATTGCATGATCAGCTGAATGCCTACTTTGTTGATAACCCGCAGGATGGCAGACTGATCGCACGGGTTGTTCTGGATACATCGCAGCAACCTGGTGAGAAACGAAAATGGTACCTGAAACCATTTCTGGAAAAACTGACTGATATAATTGCCTTGGACAGCCAATGTAAGGATATGGAAAGGCTGGAGGTTTTTGCGCTGGTCTATCAGATGGTTTCCAAAATTCTATTCTTCAGTATCTCAACCGACACCTTAAGCGGTATGTATGGAGACACTGATTTCCATGAGATCCAAGACCATTACCAATCCCATTTGCTTGGGTAGGTTTCTGAATTTCATCTGGCAGGCCAAATGTCACCGTTTATTTACACCCTGCTTGAACACCGGTAGACTTCCTGCAAAATCAAAAAGAATAAGGGAGTTGTCTCATGGGGTTCAGGACAAGTGGATTGGACGCGAAGGTTCGCGAATTTGGCGCTTATCTCAAGGAATATCGGCTGGAGTGGGAACAACGTCACGCCGCCCCGGGGGAGATGTTTGTCCGGGCGAGTGAGATCGGACTTCTTGGGCTTGAAACAGAGCCCTGCTTTGGCGGTCTTGGGGCCCCTTTCTCTGATAAGGTGGAAATGGCGCGGCTTCTCTCCCATCAATCCATGGCGTGCGTTTTCGCCCTGATCAACAGCCAGAATGTAGCCTCTCGCTTACGCGTCAGTTCCCATGATCGGCATCATGCCATGGCCGATGAACTTTTATCGGCGGAGCGGATCGGCTGCACGGCACTCACTGAGCCTGCGGCTGGCAGTGACTTTGCGGCCATACAAACCCGCGCTGAGAAAGTCGAGGGGGGCTGGCGGATCAATGGCACGAAAGCCTGGATCACCAATGCGGCTTACGCAGATACCATCATGCTCTATGCCCAGACTGACCCCGCCAAGGGCTGGAAAGGGATTGCCAGTTTTTTAATTGATGCCAAGCAGGAGGGATTCCGCCGGGGCGAGGTTTACCGCCTGATCGGCGGGCATGCCATTGGGGCGGGCGAGTTCCATCTGGAAGATTACATCGCCCCATCAGAAGATATGTTAAGTCCGCCTGGCGAAGCCTTTAAATATGCCATGGGGTCCATTAACGGCGCACGCACCTATGTAGCCGCCATGTGTGTGGGCATGATGCAAAACGCGCTGGAGCTCACAACATCCTATGGCAAGGAGCGGCAAGCCTTTGGCCAGCCTCTTGTCGCTCATCAGGGGTATAAATGGTCGCTAACTGATGTGATGACCCATATCGCTGCCCTCAGCGGACTGGTGGAGAAGGCCGCAAGGCTTATCGATGCAAAAGAGGATGCTGTCCTTGCCGCTGCACTGGCTAAGAAAATGGCGGGGGAGGTGACTATCCCATCCCTCGTGACCTGCATGCAGGCCATGGGCGCCAATGGTCTTCGTGAAGAGCATTTCCTCGGTCAGCATCTTGCCGCCGCAAAAATCGCCGCCTTCACAGACGGCTCCACCGAAATGATGAAAGAACGCATAGGCGCCCTGATGTAGGCAGGAGTTGAAGGGCTTGGTTTGTCCTAGCCCTTTGTAGCAACATCTTTCAACGGCGGAGTTCCTTTGAGGATGCGGTCGATCTCATTGCGGCCAATGGTTTCTTCGGCTTCCAGTTGCTTGATCAGCGCCTCAATTTCCGGCTTATGGGTTGTGATGATTTCTGTTCCGCGATCCTCTGCTTCTTTAAGAAGGTTTAGGACAGCTTCATCGATTTTGGCAGAGAGGCTTTCGCTCAACTGGCGGGGCTGGGCGATTTCGCGGCCAAGAAACGGATGCTCCTCACTTTGACGCACATCGATAGGGCCCACATCTTTTGACATTCCCCAGCGTGTGACCATGGACCGGGCAAGCTGCGTCGCGTTCTTGATATCATCATCGGCGCCCGAACTCACAGTACCGAGGAATAATCTCTCTGCCACCCGGCCAGCAAGCATGGTGACCAGATGATCCCGAAGGTAATCTTCTGAGTAGGTATGTCGTTCTTCCGTTGGCAAAAGATGGGTGCCGCCGAGCGCCCGGCCGCGCGGAATGATCGTCACTTTGTAAATGGGATCCGCATTGGGCAGGAAATAAGACGCTGCTGTATGGCCTGCCTCATGAACGGCGAGGCGATGATGTTCTTCTGGCTGGATCGCCATAGTGCGCACTGTCCCGAGGATAATCTTGTCCCGCATCTCATCGAAATGGCGCATCTGCAAATGATCAGTTCCTTCCTGGGCGGCAGCAATCGCAGCCTCATTCACCAGGTTCTTGATATCTGCGCCGGAAAAACCGGGGCAACTGGCGGCAATGGTCTCAAGATTGACATCAGGGCTTAACGGTACTTTTCGGGTATGCACTTCCAGAATGGCTTTGCGGGCGGCCTTGTCCGGCAGATCGAGGGTCACGTGACGGTCAAATCGTCCGGGCCTTAGCAGCGCTGGATCCAGAACATCCGGCCGGTTCGTGGCTGCCAGGACAATCACAGCTTCATGTCCGGCAAAGCCATCCATTTCGGATAGGATCTGGTTCAGGGTCTGCTCCCGCTCATCATTACCGCCGCCAAGGCCTGTGCCGCGGACCCGGCCAACCGCATCCAACTCGTCAATAAAGATGATGCTCGGCGCCCGTTTCTTGGCTTCCTCAAACATCTTGCGGACGCGGGATGCGCCAACGCCGACAAACATCTCAATAAATTCAGAGGCTGAGATATGGAAGAAATTCACCCCGGCCTCTCCGGCAAGGGCGCGGGCCAGCAATGTTTTACCTGTGCCGGGCGGTCCCATCAGCAGGACGCCCCTTGGGGTTTCCGCCCCCAGCTTTTCATATAGCTCCGGATTGTTGAGGAAATCCACCAGCTCAGAGACTTCTTTCTTGGCAGCTTCCTGACCGGCCACATCCTTGAAGGTGATCTTCTTGGTTGATTTTTCCTCAGCCTTGGTGGAGCCAACCAGAAAATCACTGGAGTTACGTCCGCCGAACCGGTCCATGATATTGCCCTGCATCCGTCGGATGAAATAGATGTAAATCCCAAGGAACAGGATCCACGGCAGCATGGTAACCAGCCAGCCATATTCGCTGGTGCTTGGCTTGTTCCAGACGGTGACATTGCTCTTTTCAAACAGGGTCTGTAGCTCCGGATCACCGGTGGAGGGCAGGATGGTCGTGATATAAAGGGTGGGTTTTGGGCTGTTGTTCAGCGTCTGCTCGCTCAGCAATTCGCCGCTGAGTTTCTCACCCTGGATCGTAACCTCTTTAACGTCGCCTTCGCGGACCATTTTCTTGAACATGCTATAGGCGACCGGCTGGGTCGCCGGGGCCTGAAACGTATTCGAATAGGTGAAAATGGAGATCACCAGAAAGAAGGTGATAAACGCCCACAGCCAGTTTGGAATTTGTTTCATAGAATATTCCGGTAATAGTCACGTCACAGTAATTAGGGCGATTATATCGACCCGACCATTAAACGTGAATGATCCCGATCAACCCCCTTGGATGCATCTTACCTAATTTTGCCGCTGAATTCGATCTTTCATATTCTAGTCGCCTGAAAAAACGCTGTCAGTTTTCCATTGATGTGCTAACCATTGGGAGGAAAGTTATGGGGAAATATGACGCTGAAACCGACCATTGAATTTGTAAATCATGCATCTGTACTTGTTCAGCATGACGGGATTGGGGTGCTTTCTGATCCGTGGTTTTTTGGGTCGGTGTTTCATCAGGGGTGGTCGCTTCTTCATGAAACCCCGGACGAGGAGGTTCGGGACCTGCTCAAGAGAACGACCCATATCTGGCTGAGCCATGAGCATCCGGATCATTTTTCGCCGCCGTTTTTCATGAAGTTTCGAGATGAAATTCTGGCGCAGGGTATCGTTATTTTGTTTCAGACAACAGATGATGGCCGGGTGACTGAATTCTTGCGGGGAAAAGGGTTTTCCGTTCGGGAAATCCCTGAGGCGGAAACACTTGCCCTTGCACCCGACTTCAAATTGCAAATTTATAAGAGCGATCTTTATGACAGCGCTTTGCTGATGGAGGTGGCCGGCCAGAAAATTTTCAATCTCAATGATTGTCCGCTTCATGAGCAAAAAGACTTGGATGATTTTGTTGCCCGATATGGAACCTGCGATTTGTTGCTGACCCAGTTCAGCTATGCAGCGTGGAAAGGCGGACGAGATCGGGCTGATTGGCGCCGCCGGGCGGCAGGGTCCAAGCTAACGGTTATGAAGAAACAAATTGCGGCGCTTCAACCCAAAGTCTGCCTGCCTTTTGCCAGCTTCGTTTATTTCTCCAACACCCTCAATGCCTATATGAATGACGAGGTGAATAGCCCTCAAAAAGTGTTAGCGGCTTTTGAGAGAGAGAAAACCCCCCTTCTTTTCATGAAACCGGCAGAGGTGCAGGAACTAACCGCGCTCAAACCTGATCAGCAGAGTGTTGCATGGTGGCAGGAGCGGTTTGAGGCCGTGAGCGAACTGCCGCTTACTGAATTTGAGGAGCATTTTGAGGTTGCTGACCTGCGGCGGTCTTATCAGCTTTATCAGCAGCGGATATTTCGGCAAAACTCGAAATCGATCATGTGGCTTGCCAATAAACTGCTGCCGCTGAAACCCTTCGGCGTCACTCATGTCCGACTGCTGGATCAGCAGAAAACGGTGCGCATAGAGATGCTGGGGGATCTTCAGGAAAGCTCAGAGTTTCCGGATGTAGAGATGCATTCCGCGTCTTTGGACTTTCTGTTCAAGAATGACTTTGGTCTGGACACCCTGTTTGTGAATGGCTGTTTCGAAGAAGCCTTCGAGGATGGATTTTCCCGCTTCGCGAAATGTTTTGCAGTCGGTAATTTGAACGCTATGGGTCTTTCCGTTCGATTTTCCCTGCTGTTTCGTCTGGAAGTCATCCGCCTTTTACTTCAGAAAATGAAGACAGTGCGGAACAATATGCATGGCTCAGCCAAAAATCGTGGTGATTAGGGTTGGTTTTCTTCAAGACTTAAGGGATATTTAAGGACTAAATTAGCATTATTCGTCTTTGAAATTCTGCGATCTGTTTGGCTCTTTAGTATGTACCGATTAGTAAGTCCCATAACTCTATTGAAGGTAATTGCTGTTCTATGCTTCAGTCTTCAACTGTGTTTTACAGCTGCCGCGAATGAGAAGGAGCCAACAGCCGTTAAGGGGGTGTTGGACCTAAGGAGCTGGGATTTCGATAAAAACGGCCGTATTGAGCTCGGCGGTGATTGGGAGTTTTACTGGCAGCAGTTTCTCGATCCAGCCCTCATCGATCAATCCTCCAGCACACCTCATTTCATTGAAGCCCCCGGAACATGGCTCGGGTATGAGCGAGACGGGGAGGTTCTGGGAAAATATGGCTATGCGACGTTTCGGCTAAAGGTCCTTTTACCGGACGAACCTACAGATCTCGGCCTTTACTTGAAACGGCTTCAGGTTGCCTACCGTGTTTATGTCAATGGTCAGCTTTGGATGCAGGCGGGTGTGCCGGGCAAATCCGCCAGTGAGGAAGTTCCCGCAACCATGCGGGAGTTTGCCAGCCTGAAAGGGGCATCTGGGACTTTGGACATTGTCGTCCACGCCTCCAACCACATGAGTTATGCCGGTGGTGGGTTCTTCAATTCCTTCACGATCGGGGCCGAGGCAGACCAGAACCTGAAGCACTTGCTGGAGGTCACACAGGATATTTTTCTCGCCGGCGCGTTGGCCTGTTTGGGCGGCTTCCTGGTTGCCCTGCATATTGGACGTTTCAAAGAGCGAACCTATTTTGTCCTTTACACAATGTGCCTGGCATCAGCCGTCTATATGGTGACAGTTAGCTCATCTCTGTTGGAGCTGATCCCCTCCTTCCCCTATTACTGGTTGGAAAGGCTTTCCTACATAAGCGCTGTTTTCCTGATTGCGTTCACTTACGAATTTATTCATCAGGTCAACCCGCGAAAATTAAACCATATCGGTTCGAATATTATTGTCTACCTGGCTGTTCTGATCTGTCTCTTTGTCATTTTCTGGCCCTATGGTGTGCCGGTAGAGATTGTTTATGCCATTGGTTTTCTTTTGTTGGTCACATCGATCGGCAGTTTTCTGGAAATCCCATCCCTTCTGAGAAACCGTGTGCCGGGTGCTTGGCTGATTATCGTTGGAGTGGGTATTCTCGTCTTTGCCGGGATCCATGACATTCTAAATGCGAACGGGATAATCAGGTCTGTTTATCTGGGATCCTATGCCATTCTTGTGCTTCTTCTTCTGTACGCGGCTATTTTGGCGCTGCGGGTCAACTCCAGCATTACCCGAAACGAACAGTTGGCTCAGGCGATCCGCTCCCTCGAAGATGGGGTCGTGATTTATGACGGAAGGGATCAGGCTGTCATGTGGAATGATGCCTACATGCGTCATCTATCGTCGGCTGCGCAAAAGATCCTCAAGCCTGGGGCATCTTTCATTGATCTTGTCAGGGCAGATGCTTTTTCAGGGGAGCTGCTTAATGCGGTTGGCCGGGAGCAGGATTATATTCGCGAGCGCATGCAGCTCCACTATCAGCCCGGCGAGACATTCGAGCTGAACAGGAATAATCGCTGGTATCTTTATCGGGAAGCAGAAACGCCGGATGGGGGCCGGGTTACGCTGTCCTCTGACTTGTCCTTGCAAAAGACCAAAGAGGCAGAGCTTAAAAAAGCGCTGGAAGAGCTGGTTGCAGCTAACGAGGCAAAAAACAGTTTCCTCTCTAATATGAGCCACGAACTTCGGACACCACTGAATGCCATCAACGGCTTTTCGGATATGATGATCAAGGAGGTTCTGGGTCCTTTGAATGGCCAGTACCGGGACTATGCAGGTCATATCAGTCGCTCGGGCAAGCATCTGCTTCGTCTGGTGACTGACATGCTGGATGTGGCGCGGATTGAAACTGGAAAATTGCAGGTTACGCCAGAAGCATTTGATCTGCCAGCAGTGCTGGAGGATTGTGTGAGGATGGAGCAGGAAAAGATGGAGGCTCGAAAGCTATCCTTTGTGAAATCCATCCCAGATAACCTGCCACCCTTATATGCGGATCCGGTTCGGGTTCGTCAGATCGTCCTTAATCTCATGGACAATGCGATTAAATTCACCGAAGCAGGCGGTGAGATTTCCCTCGGCGTAGAAGTGGATGTGAACGGTGTAACGACCATCACCGTGCGGGATACAGGCATCGGAATTCCCGAAGACAAGATTGAAATTGCCCTTCAAAAATTTGGTCAGATCCGGCAAAGTCATCTCAACGCGCATGAGGGGCTTGGTCTGGGTCTGTCGATTGCCCAAATTCTCATGCAGCTTCACGGTGGGCAGTTACAGCTTAAGAGTAAGCTGGGCGTTGGCACAGAAGTTTCGGCAATCTTCCCAGCTATCGAGAATGCCCAGCAATTCTTTGAACAGCAGCAGGTGTCGTAACGGCATCTCCTTTGCCCTTTTCCAGAATTAATTTGTTTATTCTCAATCAAAATAACTTGTTTGCGGCTCATCTAAATTAGTATTTAGGTGAGGGTGGGTCGTAAATTCCAAGGCTAAGTTTCAAGTGTCTTCCCTAAAGCAAAAAATGGTCTGTAAACTGCTTCTCGCAATCTTGATTGCGTTTATGAGCCATGCTGCTTTGGCAAGCGCTGAGGCACCTGTCGCCCAAAAGGGGGTGCTCGATCTTCGGGATTGGGATTTCCAAAAACAGGGCACGCTGGAAATTAAGGGAGAGTGGGAATTTTACTGGAACCAGTTCTTAGATCCTGCTGATCCCGCCACAAGACAGGACGCGCTGACCTATATCCAGGTCCCCGGAACTTGGTTGAATTATCAACTGGATGGGGAGCAACTTGGAAAATATGGATATGGCACTTACCGGCTTAAAATTCTTTTGCCCGAACAATCCGATCAACTTGGCTTTTATCTCAGACGTGTTCAGGATGCCTACCGTGTTTATGTGAACGGTCAGCTTTGGATGCAGGCTGGTGAACCTGCGAGGACCTCTGACAAGGCTGTCGCATTTATTACGCGCGAATATAGCAGCCTCACAGGCGTTGAGGGGGAGCTTGATCTCCTTATTCATGTGTCCAATTTCTCCAGTTACGCTGGGGGTGGATTTTTCAATACCTTCACCATTGGGCCGGACAGTGAACAGCAGTTTGAGAGCATATTGGATCTTTCCCAGGATCTATTCTTGAGCGGGGCTCTCATCTGCCTGGGAATTTTTATGGTGACGCTGCATTTAGGACGACCTCAGGAAAAGGCCTACCTCGTTCTTTATGTCATGTCCTTTGCTGCTGCCAGTTACATGATTACCTCAAATGCGGCCTTGGTCGTTCTGTTTCCCAGTGTGCCTTACCATTGGGATGAACGGCTTGGTTATATCAGTGGGGCTTTCCTCATCGCGCTGATCTATGAATTTATCTATCAGGTTCACCAGCGAAAGATCAGCCGGGTCCTCTCTCATGTGATCGTGTATCAGGCCGCAACGATTTCGATCTGTGTCGTGTTTTGGCCGAAAGGGTTGCCAGTAGAGCTGGTTTATTTTCTGGGGCTGCATCTGCTCGTTGTGACTATCGCCTGTGTGATTGAGATCCGTCATGTGCTGGTTGAGCGAGTTCCCAGCGCCTGGCTGATCACCATGGGTGCGCTGTCTCTGGTGCTTTCCGGTGCTAATGACCTGCTCTATGCAAATGGTCTCATTCGCTCATTCTATATTGCGCCTTATGGCATTCTTATGATGCTTTTCTTTTATGCTGCGATCCTGGCTTTTCGGGTCAATGCCAGCATTACACAGAATGATCGACTGGCGCGGGCGATTTGGTCGATGAATGATGGGGTGGCAATTTTTGATAATCGGGATCAAGCCGTGATTTGGAATTCTGCCTATAGGCGTCATCTCTCGACAGCAGCCCAGAAAATACTCAGGCCCGGCGTTTCTTTCAGCGATATTGTGAAGGCGGATGCTTACTCCGGTGAATTGCAGAACGCTGCCGGGCGCGAAAAAGCCTATATTAAGGAGCGTTTGCAGCGACATCGCAAGCCCGGCGAGCCCTTTGAAATGGACCGTAAAAGTGGCTGGTTCCTGTATCGGGAGGCCAGAACGCCGGACGGTGGGCGGGTTACGCTTGCCGCTGATCTCTCACAACAGAAAGCAAAGGAAGCGGAGCTGAAAACCGCGTTTGAAGAACTGGTTGCCGCCAATGAAGCCAAAAACAGTTTCTTATCCAACATGAGTCATGAGCTTCGAACGCCACTGAATGCTATCAACGGGTTCTCGGATATGATGGTGAATGAGATCCTAGGTCCGTTAAGCCTGCAGTATAAGGAATATGCGGAGCATATCAGAACCGCTGGCCAGCATCTGCTCAGGTTGGTAACTGATATGTTGGATGTGGCGCGCATTGAAACAGGGAAACTTCAGATTACCCCTGAAGAGTTTGATTTGGCAGCTTTGCTGCAGGACTGCATCCGGCGGGAGCAAGATAGGATTGAAGCTGGAAAGCTCAATCTCACGCAATCTATCCCAGATGATCTACCGCCAATTCTGGCTGATCCTGTGCGGGTTCGCCAGATCGTCTTCAATCTGCTGGATAACGCAATCAAATTTACCAGACCGGGCGGTGAGATTTCTCTGATCGCAAAAATGGACGATAGCGGTGCTCCGGTGATCAGCATTCGCGATACCGGGATCGGCATCGCCGAGGATAAGATCGGAACGGCCCTGCAGAAATTTGGCCAGATCCGGCAAGGTTATATGAGCGCTCATGAAGGTTTAGGGCTTGGGCTATCCATTGCCCAGATCCTGGTTCAGCTTCACGGCGGCAAGCTGGAGTTGAAGAGCGAGCTCGGAGTGGGGACGGAGGTTGTCATTCGGCTCCCAAATAGAGCTCAGGCTGACCATTTCTTTAATAACCGCAAAAGCTAGGCACAGACTCAGGCACAGGCGCTGTTGGCTGATGGGTAACCGGCACCGATGTCAACATAGTGGAATTCATGGGCAAGATCAGAAACTACCGACATTTCATCTTCTTTCCAGTCGTTGGTGCTGATGACTTGCTGTCCCACATACACAAACCGGGCAGGCCCATCGACTTCTTCAGCGACCGGTAGGAAAATACTCAGCATATCCACGACCTTGCCTTTGGCAAATTTCAGGTCCCCGCGCCCTAACATGCCGCATGGGGTGAACAGGGTGTTCTGATATCGCTCGATCCGGATGGCTCTGTCTTCTTCCGGGGTCATGGCAATAACGTTTGCCCCTTTTGCTGACTCGCTTGTCAATGATCTGATAACGCCAGATTCAAGCCGAATAATGACTTCATCCGGCGCAATCACTTCATAGATGCAAATGCCGCTCAGCGCACTGCCAAGGGCCTCCGGACGCACGTCCTGGCGAAGCGGAATGAGGCGTTCACCGCGCCAATTCTTCCAGCATTCTGCCAGTTTGAGAATGGTCGTATCCACATTTGGGACAGTGTCCAGCAGTTCAAGTGAGAGCATGTATTTCGGTTGTATGTAGAGGTATTAATTAGCGATTATTAGTACTATGGTTTTACACCGGTTACACCCCAAATATCGCCTTTTTCGAGTGTTTTTGGTAATTTTATGTGTAAGGCCCTTATAAAAGATTGCGTTTGTTTCTCTGAAGTGTCGGATATTGCAATGACTTTTCCAATTGTCGGAGACAAAGAAAATGAAGCAGCTCCCCTAAAAAAGCTTCAAGTTGTGAGATGAAGCTGATACTGTTCGCTTGTTTGGTCCTCTCTTCGGTAAAACGAAGAAAGGTGAAAAAGGGAACACGGTACGGATAACGGTTCAGCTTTCTGACCGGAACAAAGTTCAAATCCGTGGCTGCCCCCGCAACTGTAGGTGAGGAGTAACGGCCAACAATGCCACTGGGAAACCGGGAAGGCTGGCTGATTGCAAGGATCCACAAGCCAGGAAACCTGCCAGACGCGAGTTTGTAGCTTTGTCGGGTGCGACAGGAAAAGGAGAATTTAATGACTGCGCAGACTACCACTTTATCTGCTTCCAAAAGCAAACTGGCACCGATCCTGTTTTCTGCGATGATGGGACTGGCCCTGGTTTTCGTGGCAGGCCATATCCAGGCCAACACCCTGCATGATGCGGCTCACGACGTGCGTCACGCGACAGGCTTTCCCTGCCACTAACCCATGTTTACCCGTATAGTGACCAGCGCGTTATTCGCTGGTGCTGCCGCTGGCTTTATTGCGAGTCTGCTGCAGCTTTACTTCGTGCAGCCTGTTCTCTTGCATGCAGAGCTTTACGAGAGCGGCCAGCTCGTCCATTTCGGTAACGGCAATCCGCCGAGTGCCCAGCAGGACGTTGGTGGCTTTGAAGCCGTTCGCGACGGGCTTAGCATCGGTTTTAGCATTGTCATCTATTGTGGATATGCCTTGCTGATGGTTGCGGCTATGGCTTTCGCCGAGGAGAGAGGCGCGAAAATCAACGCGCGGACCGGTCTTCTTTGGGGCATAGCCGGCTTCATAGCTTTTCAGTTTGCACCTGCCTTCACCCTTGCGCCAGAGGTGCCGGGAGTTGCCGCCGCAGATGTCTATTTGCGTCAGGGCTGGTGGTTTGCAACTGCGGGTGCCACAGCTATCGCGCTTTGGCTGATTGCCTTTCAAAGCAGCTGGCTTTATTGGGGCGCTGCGGTTGTTCTGTTGCTTGCGCCGCATGTGGTTGGCGCGCCGGAGCCTGATTATTTCACGGGTCCAGTACCCACAGAAATCGGGGCGTTGTTTGCCAGCCGGGCGTTGGGCATTGGCTTTGCTGCCTGGGTTTTGACTGGAATGTTTGCGGGCTATTTCTGGCAGCGGGAGCAGGCAGCAGAAACTGCGGCCTAAGTCCTTTCAATCCTGAAGGGGGCAGCCTCTTCAGGATGTCGTTATATTTATACTGGTTTTAAGGACCTGATCTGATGAGTAATTCTCTTGGTCTTTTAGGGGTTGGTCTAATCCTCGGTGGTCTTGCCGGGTTTTTGGTTGCGGCCGGAAACGGGATTACATTGGATGGTCATGATCATTCAGATCCCGCAAGTCATGGGGGGCACGGCGCTCATGGATCTGCAGATCATGGCGGGGCGGCCCACGCTGCCCTTCATAGCTCATTTGTTGATCTGCCTGCCGATGCTGGCGCACCTAGCGTTGAATTTGCCGTCTATAAGGATCCGGTTGCCGGCTGGAATGTCTTTTTGCAGACCCAGAATTTCACGTTTGCCCCGCGTCACGCCAGCCTCGAACATGTGGCCGGGGAGGGGCATGCCCATATTTATGTGAACGGCGAAAAGCGCGCCCGCATTTATGGGGACTGGTTCCACATGGACAGTATGCCTGCAGGTGAAAACACGGTTCAGGTGACCTTAAATGCCAATGATCACCGCTCTTACCGGGTGGATGGCAAACCGGTCCAGAGCGAGCTTATCGTTCACGTGGATTGATCGCTGGAACCCTCGCCTGCAATTTTAACCGAAGAGAGCCGCAGTCCCGCGCATCCTCAATCCAGCCGCCCTCGCTCTGCCGATAGGTGCGGCAGGTGTTGATGATATCCTCAACATCCTTATCCGCTTCAATGCCAGCAAAAAAGTAGGTCGCCAGCCCTTCCCCCTGCAAGGCGAGGCTGATGGGCGCATCACAGTTATTCATGCACTCAACCTCCCGAACGATAAACCCATCCGCCTGATCCGACCTGTTGAGGGCGTCAGCAACCGCATCGACAAACCCGTTCGCGCCGCAGCTTATCTGGCAGCTTTTACAGATCAGGATTTCCGAAATTGGTGGGGGCATGATTAACACTCGACACAAAAAATAGTTAGCTGTCGAATTCTCGCCCCTTTACGCTATTTACGCAATCCCTCTTACACACTTAAAAGTGGCATGAAACTTGCTTAATAAAGTGTGAATAAAACGGGTGCCGCCAGGTATCCAGAAGCCTGAAAAAAGGGGGAAAGCCATGGTAACTGCCACATCTGCGTCCACAAATGCCATCTACACGACCTATCATTCAGCGGTTCAAAAGGCAAAGGCTGCCCTTGCAACGACGGAAGAATTTGCCGATCGGTCCGCCGCCAAGATGGTGCAGGCGGCAAAAGTGACCGGCAACCGCCCGGGCGGTGCCAGTGTCGCAACGGCTCAGGCCCTTATCGCCGCGCAGGAGGCAGGGGCCGCCTCCAACTCTCAGGCCGTCACCCCTGCAGCCCCCATGACATTCGATGAAATTGCCGCCAAATATGACATTCACAATATCTCCCCGCGCCAGGTGGATGCCCTTGCCAAGGCTTTGCAGGAAAATGACCTGATTTCCACCAAGGATTTCATGATGCTCACCACCCATGGGGAGGAATTTCGCACCCATCTGCAGCGTCATGTTTATGACGCGGGCCTAACTCCGCTCTCCCCCGACAGCCCGGAGTTCCAGAAGATCATGTCAGAAGGAGTGGACCTCATGAGCATCGCCCAAACCCAGCTTAAATTCGCCGAACGCGCTGGAGATCCCACCCAAGGCTGGCTCGACCAAATCGCCTTCTTCGAGCGGCTGGATGAAGCAAGGAGCGATCGGGCTGTGGGTTGAGGTCACTGATCTAACCAATAGGTTCTAACGTTAAAATCTTTCTCTCTACGATCTAAAAAGTTGCCGCATGACCTGGACATGAAAAAACTGAAATTTCCTTTTGCTTCTCTCGGGCTTAAAAGGAAGCTGTCGAATTGAAAAACAGGGTCTTTACCGTTCAAAAAATAACCGTCTGTAAACTTCCTGAAACTCAAGCCCAGAAACTCCACCCAACTCTTTTTGTTGTCATAAATAATAGAGGACTGTGGCTTAGAAAGTTTTTTATAGGTCAGGCATTTCCCGCTTCCCGCTAGTATTTTTGCAGGAATGAAATCTGGGTTGTGTAAAGCCTTGTTATACTTGGCGCATTCTTTGGAATTTTCATCAGCCAAATAGTAGGAAACATACCCTTCACTGACAGGCAGCAGATTTGGGGATGAGGAGTTGACGTAGAATTCTATGGACGCAAACTCTCCTCTTAACAACAGAATTGTGCAATCTTCATCACACCCATAGACTTTGTTGCCTCTCATCGCATAGCTCTTATCAACACGAAGGTAGGAGCTACCTTCCGGAATTTGCTTGATGTATTTGGGACCGCTTTGCGTTGCGCATAACAGATAAAGCGCTGAGTTAGTCCAAACCGGCCTCCAAATAGGTGCCAGGATAAGCACCACTGTTAAGCTCAGTATCCAGACCCATTTACCCTTGCTCTTGCCCTTGTAAAACTTGTCAAAGCAAAGTCCCACCAGCGCGAATACAAGCAGTGGGTAACAGATTATAGCAATAGCTATCAAGCAGGTTTCCCCCTCAAAACACAAAACCCCTGTTTGTGTCAGTCTCGCGCCCTCACAACCAAATGGCAACTTCAAATTTCTGATTGACTCGTTAGGACGGTTGTCCTATTTCTAGAATTAGGACATTCATCCTAAAAATTGAGAGGCAGCAGATGAAGGCGGCGGAGACACGGGAGGAGATTATCACGGCGGCAGACAAGCTCTTTTATGAGCAAGGGTTTGAGGCGACGTCTTTTTCTCATATCGCTGAGGCGGTCAAGATCTCCCGCGGGAATTTCTATTATCACTTCAAGACCAAGGATGACATCCTGAGCGCGGTGATTGCCCGGCGGATCAGCGACCGGGAAGCTCTCCTCGTTCAGTGGGAGGGGGCGGCAAAAAGCCCCAAAGACTGCATCATTGCCTTTATTCATATTCTCATTCAGAACCAGTCCAAGATCATGCTCTATGGCTGTCCCATCGGGACGCTGAGCACGGAACTTGCCAAGTTGGATCATCCCGGCGCGTCTGATGCCAATCGGCTCTTTGATCTCTTTCGCACCTGGCTGGAGCGGCAGTTTCAAGCCCTCGGATGCGGGGGGGAGAGTAATCATCACGCCATGCATATTTTGATGCGCAGCCAGGGGATCGCCACCCTTGCCAATGCGTTTAAGGACGAGGCTTTTGTGAGGGCCGAGGTTACCGCGCTTGAGGATTGGCTCGATCAGGTCATCGCAGAAATTCCGGCGTCAACAGCTTAAAAAAGGAAATCGCATATGTTTGTGATTTTATTGAAATTTGCCGATAACAAAGCCGCCGCCAGGGATCATATGGCGGGTCATAATGCATGGCTGAAAGACGGCTTTGATGAGGGGGTATTCCTGATGGCGGGCAGTCTGCAGCCGGCTCTTGGGGGCTCTCTCCTTGCCCATAACACCACCAAAGCGGCACTGGCGGAACGGGTCGCCCTCGATCCCTTCGTGGCCGAGGGGGTGGTGAGCGCTGAGATACTGGAAATTGAGCCCAAGCGTCTTGATCCCCGGCTGGAATTCCTGGCAGCTTAAGGAGGCATGAAATGAGCGATCTTTTTAACGCTCCGGATGGTCAGCCCCGTTGCAAATGGGCTGGCGGCGCGCCGGAATTTCTGGATTATCATGACCGGGAATGGGGCTATCCGGTGACCGATGATATTCGCCTTTTTGAAAAACTGTGTCTGGAGAGTTTCCAGTCGGGCTTGAGCTGGCGGACCATTCTTGCCAAGCGGGAGAATTTCCGCGCTGCCTTCGCGGGCTTTGACTTTAGCCAGATCGCTCAGTTTACCGATGCGGATCGGGAACGTCTCCTCGCGGATGCGGGGATTGTCCGGCATAAGGGGAAAATCGATGCGGTGATCAATAATGCGGCCCGCGCAAAGGAGGTTGTGGCTGAGTTCGGCTCCCTTGCCCGCTATATCTGGTCGTTTGAGCCAGCAGCAGAGGATCTGGCCGAGCCGCAAACCGCCTCCACCTCCGACGCCTCGGTGGCTCTTTCGAAAGATCTCAAGAAACGGGGCTGGAAATTCGTCGGACCAACCACCGTCTACGCCTTCCTGCAGGCCATGGGATTAATTAACGATCACGCCCATGGCTGCAGTGTTCGAGAGAAAGCGGAAGCTGCCAGGCAGGTTTTCCAAAAGCCTTGAATTTATGATGCTGGAAAGCGTTGCTTCGTCCGGTTGGCAAAAGCAACGAGGGAGAGCATCACCGGCACTTCCACCAGCACACCCACCACTGTGGCGAGCGCTGCGCCCGAGTTAAGACCGAAAAGGCTGATGGCAACGGCGACGGCGAGCTCAAAGAAGTTGGAGGTTCCAATCAGCGCACATGGCGCAGCTATGCGGTGCGGGGTTTTAAGGGCGAAGGCCGCCCCATAGGCGATGATGAAAATCCCGTAGCTTTGGATCAGGATCGGGATCGCGATCAGCAGAATGGTTTGCGGCCGCTCCAGAATAACCTCTCCTTGCAGGCTGAAAAGAATGGCCACTGTGGCAATCAGTCCAATGACGGACCAGGGCTTGATACTGGCGCTAAAGTCGGCAATTTTTTGAGGGCTTTTGAGGTTCCGGCGGGTTAGTAGCCCGGCGATCAGGGGCAGCACCACATAAAGAATGGTGGAGAGGAGCAATGTCTCCCACGGAACGGCAATTTCCGTAACCCCGAGCAAAAAGGCAACGATTGGCGCGAAGGCAAAGACCATGATCAGATCGTTCACCGACACTTGCACCAGCGTATAGGTTTCATCCCCGCGGGTCAGTTGGGACCAGACGAAAACCATAGCCGTACAGGGCGCCGCCCCCAGCAGGATCAGTCCGGCGATATACTGGGCAGCGTCTTCGGGTTCAATCAGCGGCGCGAAGATATAATCGAAGAAAAGAACTGCAAGGAATGCCATTGTGAAGGGCTTGATCAGCCAGTTGACGATGAGGGTGATGACAAGGCCTTTTGGCTGGCGGGCAATATCCTTGACCGCGGCAAAATCAACCCCGACCATCATCGGGTACACCATGGCCCAGATCAGCACAGCCACCACCAGATTAATCGAGTAAACCTCCGCCGCAGCGATCAGTTCCACAAGCCCCGGTGCCACATTTCCAATGATGAGCCCAGCGATGATCGCCAGCCCGATCCAGAGGCTTAACCAACGCTCAAACAGACCCATGGGGCTAGGGGCGGTGGTGTCAGTCATGGGCTGTCTCCGTGGCGGGGGCGCAAGCGCTCTCTGTGTTGGCTAAAAGGTCATTAATCAGGGGCTGGCAAAGCTCAGCCTGGCCACCGCAGCAATCCTGCAGCAGATATCCCAGCAGGTTCTGCAGCCCGGAAATGTCGGCAAAATACCGGATGGATCGACCTTCCCGTTCTTTGCGGATCAGGCCTGCCGCCACTAGGTTGTTGAGGTTACTGGAAAGGGTGTTGGGCAGTACATTCAGTTTCTCCCCGATCTCCCCGGCAGGCATGCCAGTAGGACCGGTCTGGATCAGCAGGCGAAAGATCTTCAGACGGGTTTCCTGGGACAGGGCGCCAAAGGCAACTGTTGCGTCAATTATTTCCATAATTCTCGAATTATAGAAATGAAGAAGGGGCGTCAATGGAAAATGAGTGAAAATGACCTGAAAGCCGCCGGTTGTTTCATTAGTTAAATAAAAAATTAGGAATATTTGAATAAATATCAGAAGCTAGACTTTAAAAGGGTTGGGTCATGAACGCCTTTGCAGAAATTCCAAAAGAAGAGTCCTTTGTAATTGCCAGCAGTATTGCGGCGGACTTATCGGCTGTTCAGACCATTTCTTTTGAGCTTTACCTCTCTTCCCTAAATGCCAAGGTTATGGTTGCCAGAAGCGGGGAGGTTGCCCGTACCTTTGATCCCATCACTGAATTTGCGCTGCGGCTCACCGGGTCGACGGCTGAGATTGTCAAGAATGTAGAGGCGGTGGCCTCGCGCATCACCCGCTCCTCCATCAAGTTGATGCAGGCGGAAGAGTTGGTGAAATCTGTGGACCGGGCTTACAAACGCCACGGAACGGAGGAGCCGGGTGCGGAGAGTATCCGCCAGCTTGTGAGTGACCTTCGCAAAGAAGCCCGAAAGCTTCGGCAGGATTACATGACCGCTATGCGGGATGTTCTGCTTCATATTGATTACCTGACGACCGAGGTCCGGTCGATTTTTATTCTCGCCATGAATTGCCGGATCGAGGCAAAGCATTGCGCAGGATTTCAAAGCCAGTTTGACACCATTGCCAATGATATCGAGATGGCGGCGGAGCGGGTCCAGAAAGTGGTGTCCCATTGTCGGTCGCGCGTGCAGAAAGAATTGAATTCCGGGGGAAATGCATGAAGACCGAAACGATTTTTGAGGGGGATCACAGCTGGTTTGTGTTTGGCCGGGATCCTGAAAAGCCTGAAAATATTATCGATACAAACCAATATCTGGTGAAGACTGACAGCCACTCGCTGTTAATGGATCCGGGTGGGATTGAGCTTTTCGCCCCGATGCTGGCGGCGATCCTCCATCAGGTGGGGATTAACCAGCTCACCGATATTTTTGCCAGCCACCAGGACCCGGATATTATTTCTTCGCTGGGTTATTGGGATAAGGCAGTTCCCCATGCGGTGCTGCATGCCCCGGCGATTTGGGAAGGGTTCTTGCGGCATTTCGGCTGTCACAACATTACCTATGAGCCGATTGAGGATGGCGGGCGAAGCATTTTTCTGGATGGGGTGGAGCTGAAGTTTATCCCGGCCCATTACATGCATTCTTCCGCCAATTTCAACGTTTACGATCCTAAGGCGAAAATCCTGATGAGCGGAGATATTGGGGCTGCGTTAGAGGCACCGGAAAGCCCAATGTTTGTTGAGGATTTTGAGGCGCATGTCCCCAAGATGACCTATTTTCATCAGCGCTGGATGCCAAGCGATGCGGCAAAGCTGGACTGGATCAATCGGGTGCGGGAGCTGGATGTGGAAATCCTCGCTCCTCAGCATGGGCGAATGTTTAAAGGTGAAGATGTTGGCCGCTTCCTCGACTGGCTGGAAGCGCTTCCCGTTGGCAAGGCTATCGGTTAGGGCGATGGGAAGCCCGGTTGGATAACAGAACCAACGGGATCTCCTTTAGGAGAGACAAGCTTTCAGATCGGCTGCAAGTTTCCGCATCATTTCGACGTATCTGTTCTTAGATCCATCAAGACTGCCGCCGAGCGGGTCCAGCGTGCCAAGTTTGACGCCGCTCCCCTCGGCAACGGTTCGGGCTATCCGGTCCGGGAACTGGGGTTCGCGGAAGATGCACACAGTGCCTGTTTCCTTGACCCGTTCCTGGATTTCCTGCATGCGTTTCACAGATGGCGGCACGGACGGATTAACCAGGATGGAGCCAACGGCCGTAAGCCCGGTTTCTGTCTCGAAATACTGATAACCATCATGCAGGACGAGGAAGGGGACCTCCTTGACCGGGGCGAGCACTGCGTCCAGTTCCTCTTTTAACCCGTCCAGTTCGCTTTCCAGCTTTTCCGCATTCGCTTCATACAGGGCAGCATGCTCCGGGAAGAGTTCCGCCAGTTCATGGGCTATTTCATGCACCATCAGCTTGGCATTCACTGGTGAAAGCCAGAGATGAGGATCATGGTCGTGTCCGTCACCGTGATGGTGTTCATGTTCCTTTTCAGCGTGCGCCTCATGCTCTTTGTCGTGATCATGTTCGTCATGCTTGGCATGATCCTTTTCGTGGTCATGGTCCTTATGCTCATGCTCGTCATGTTTATGTTCTGCATGGTCCCGCTTGTCATGATCATCATGGGCATCGTGATCTTTGTGGTTATCCTCAGCATGGACGTGCGGTGCCCAGTTATCGCCGCCCCGAAACGGCAGGAGTTTAAGACCGGATATGGAAATCATTTCAACCTGCTTGACCGAGGCGGGCAGAATGTTGAACGCCTTCATCATGGAGATTTCCAGCTCCGGGCTGATATAGAAGACAATCTTGGCGTCCTGCAGGGCTCGGATCTGGGAAGGCTTGAACTGAAAGTCATGGGGGGTGCGATTTCCGGTGAGCAGAAGTTCCGCTTCTGCTGTGTCTCCCATAACTGCCTGCACCAGTGCATGAAGCGGCGGAATGCTGACAACCACGTCACTGGCGGTTGCCGGACGGCTTGCAAAAAACAGAGAGACGAGGGCGATCAGGGCTAACTTACGCATCGGGGAATCCAATTGGAGGGTGACTTAAAATGTAATGTTATAACATAAATATCCAGAACCTGCTGTCAGGTCAAGATGAAACTGATGGAGTGGATCAGCTTATTTTAGGTGAGGGTTGAGGCGTTTTGCCTAACGCGGGAAACTTATCGCTCTGGCAAGGGCACATAGGCCTGATCATCACCATCCGGCAGCTTCATGCGTTGATGCCGCCAATCGTCCTTGGCCTTTTCCAGCCGTTCTTTGGAAGACGAGACAAAATTCCAGTGAATGAACCGCTCTCCCACTGGCTCCCCGCCAAATAGTACCAATGTTGTCTTTTGGGTTGCGTGCAGGCTGGTCAGGCTTTTCTGCTTCAGGATCCCCATCTGGCCTGCATCGAGCTTGGTTCCATCAACCAGTTCCACCTGTCCTGAAACGATATAGACAGCCTGTTCTGAGTATTCAGAATTGACTTGATAACTGGCGTCCGGCTCCATCTCCATATGAACATAAAAGAGTGGGGAGTGGATAGGGACCGGGGATCGAAATCCTTCAAAGGCACCGGCTATCAGCTTGGCGACCATCCCGTCCGACTGAAATCCGGGCAACTCTTCGCGCGCAAAATGATGAAAGGCGGGTTCCACTTCCTCAAACTCAGTGGGAAGGGCAACCCAGGCTTGCAAGCCATGTAAGGTCATGCCTTGGCGGCGCCCATATTCCATCCGTTCGCTGTGGGTAATGCCGCGACCCGCGACCATCCAATTGACCTCACCGGGCTGGATTTCCTGCTCCACCCCCAAACTGTCCCGGTGGGTGATGGCGCCGCTAAAAAGATAGGTTACGGTCGATAAGCCAATATGCGGATGAGGTTTGACATCCAAATCGAGTGAGGCACCGACCTCAACATCCAGCGGGCCCATATGATCCAGAAAGATAAAGGGTCCGACCATTCGCTGATGGCGGGAGGGCAAGATCCTGCCCACTTCAAATCCTTCCGCAATTTCACTTGTTCGTCGACTGATGATTTTGTCTAGCAATGTAATCCTCCACTCGACCTATGAGGGTAGAGCTATCTCAGGAAAAATCAAATATAGTCTGTCTGGAAGCGTTATGACGGATCGTCTTTTTCGGGCAGGACCGCGACCTCGAACCAGTATTCTTTCAGGTTCTGGATGGCGATCGTAAAATTATCAAGTTCCACAGGTTTAACGATAAAAGTGTTCGCCCCCGCATCATAGCAATCTTCAATGTCACGGGGATCATCAGAGGTTGTGAGGACAATGATCGGAATATTTTTGAGCTCCGCGTCACTTTTCAAGCGCATGAGAACATTGCGACCACTGATGCCGGGCATATTCAGATCGAGAAGGATCAGGTCAGGGGGTTGATTTTTTTTCCCGTTGTAGCTGGGTTTGCATTTCTCCAGATAGGCGAGGGCTTCCTTGCCGCCTTCGCAATGAACAAGATTATCGGTGAGCTTGTCTTCCCGGCTCAATGCGCGGACCATGGCCTCATAGTCATCTTCACTATCTTCGACAATCAGGATCGTTGGGGGGCGTTTCAGGCGGCTTTGTTCAGGTATCATGTTTAGTCTCGGTGTTACTCACCCGCTTTGGAAAGTACATTTGGTTGTGACACGACCTGCCGGCCTTTTTCCAGGGTAAAATAAAAGGTTGTTCCATTACCAGGTTCAGACTCGACCCAGATTTGGCCGCCATGACTTTCAACAATTCGTTTCACGAAACTGAGGCCAGCCCCGCTGCCACTGCCGTAGTCAGTTGGTTTGTTCAGCCGTTTAAAGATCCGGAAAACTTCATCCTTCATTTCTTCATCGATACCGATCCCGTTGTCTTTCACATAGAAAACAGGCGGAGACTCATCCAGATAGCCAACTTTGATTTTCGGCGCGCCGCTGTCGTTGTATTTGAGGGCATTGACGATCAGGTTTCGAAACACCTCGCCCACCCGAACCTCATCGCAGAAGATTGTCGGCATATCCGAAGAAATGGAGAGCTTGGCATTGCTTTCTTCGATTGTATCTTCAAGCAATTCTTTTGTTTCCTGGGCGAGCGAAGACATATTCACATTCCGCCGGGCATTATCGACCCGACCCAGCCGTGCAAAATACAGCAGGTCACTGATCAGCTTATCCATTTTCTGGCAAAGTTCACGGGTGCGCGTGATGCGCTTAATCCCATCTTCCTCAAGGGTTTCTCCATAGTCTTCCAGCAGCAGGGTTGCATGGTTATTAATGGCTCTTAAGGGCTCTTTCAGATCATGAGAAGCGATGTAAGCAAACTCATCCAGTTCCTTGTTGGATTTGCGCAACTGCTCCAGCAAGGAGTGAATATCCCGTTCGTGATTTTTCTGGGCCGTGATGTCGCGAATAACACCAGTATAGATGACGTCGTTGCCCAGTGGGACTTCACTGACGGCAAGCTCAATGTGGAAGTTAGTCCCATCCTTGTGCCGTGCCATCACTTCCCGTCGATAGCCAATGGCATGGCGGACACCCGTTTCATGATAGCGGGATAAATAGTCGTCATGCTCGGCGGCCCGCTTTTCTGGCATCAGCATATTGATTTTCTGGCCGATGACCTCTTCGGGATTGTATCCGAAAGCCTTCACACAAGCCGGGTTATAACTCAGAACAATCCCCTGCTTGTCGATGGTAATGATGGCGTCCATAGTTGTGTTCAGAACTGCCTTGGTCCGCTGTTCACTGTTAAAGAGGGCATCCAGCAAGGTTTGGAATGAGGTTGCCAGCTTGCCAATCTCATCATTTTGTCCCTCTGGAAGATCGAGCTTACTACTGTTATTTCCCAGTTTGAAATGACTGATGGACTCAGTCATTTGTTCCAGCGGGGCAGTGAGGCGCCGGGCAAAATAAACGGTGATGATAACAGAGAAAAGAACAAGGCCAAAGGCCGCTAACGCCGTTTGGAACTGGACTTCTTTTGCTGCTTTCAGGGCCGTAGCGACAGGGATTTGCTGAACAACATCAACAAAGGTTTTGTTGCGGGTGAAATCGATATAACTCCTAACCTTATAGGAAAGATAGGCGGGACCGATATTCACATCTTCTGCCTTCGACGATTTCGCAAGCGCTAGTAGGGTCTGAGAAGGGTTTACAACATAGTTATCGCGAAAGTTGAAGGGGCCGAGCTGGTTCTGCTCATCCTTGAACATATAGTCCAGATGGGGGCTAAAGGCATAGGTGCGTCTGTTATTATTGAGCTTACTCAAGGTGGCAGACAAGATCTCGGGGTAATTTGCGTTAATGATGATAAAGCCAAACAAGGATCCCTCGCCGGTAAAAACGGGGACAAGGCATCTTATCGTCGGGATCTTGTCGGCTGTAACTTGGCCATATTCCCTATTCAGGGTTATCCTGGAAAAGTAGGCTTCACCGGGTCTAAGGTTCAAGCCCGCAATAAAGTAGGGTTCACGCTCCTTGGGCTGTAGCTGATCATCTGGGATAGCGACGATCCCTCTTTCTTTTCGGTCCACGCGAACCAGTTCCCGGCCATTAGCCGCCACACCAATATAGCGTATCTGGGTGTAACTGGAATTGACAGACATGACGGTAGTGAAAATTTCAGAAAGGCGGTTTTTCCATTGTGTCGTTGTCGACTTATCAATGGGGTCAACACCCCGGTTCTGCGTAGAGCGGATAAGTCCCTGAATGGGCGGCGTCCGTGAAATAACGTCAGTATCTCTGTAGATATTCTGGTAGCTTTCCCGGATCTGCAAGGCGGAGAGGCGCGTTTCACCGGCGATCGTTTCGATTGCCGTTTCCTCTGCAAATTTGGAAATCGTCAGGTAGCTGGTAAGGCCTGTTGCAACACTGGCAATGAGAACCAGGCTACAGGTCAGCAAGACCGTTTTGTGTCGCATCAAAAGAGTTGGGAATTGGACGCTCAAAAATCAGGTATCCCTTGCTAAACGCTTGTCGTCAGTGAGTGGCATTTTCTCATCCTATGTCCAATATATTTTCAAAACATTAATGTAGTTTTATTGAATATAGAAAAGATCAATTTTCTAGCTGATCCGAAACCGGGGTTTGGGAAGACTGGCAATATTCAGCCAGTAATTGCAGGTCTGGGATATTTTTTGGACGGTGTCTCTGAACTCCATCGGTTTGACAATAAAGCTGTTGACGCCGGAGCTGTAACATTCGCGGGCAATTTTATCATTATCGAAGCTGGTAAAGATAATTGTCGGGATGTGGCTGAGCTTGCGGGAGGTTTTGATTAGGTCCAAGAGTTCCATGCCGTGGGATCCGGGAAGGGTTAAATCCAGCAGGATCAGGCCGGGAAGATTATATTCTTCAAGGCTTTCATATGGGCCCTTGCGAAAAAGATACTCAATAGCCTCTTTACCGTCAGTGCATCTGTCGATTCGGTAATTAAAATCTTCGATCGCTTTAAAGGCCATCATCAGCACCTCAAAGTCGTCGTCGCTGTCTTCGATGACTAGAATGGGCTGGCCAATATCCATCGGCATTAAAAAATTATCCTAAAACGCAATTACGCTAAGTATTTACACCCACCCTCATATCTTATGTAATATACCTAAAGTATTAAACAACTAATAAAGCGGTGTCGATTTAAGGCGTGGAAAATTGATCTCGCTAGAGGGGTCCTCTGCAAAGTGTGAAATCTATGTGGGTTAAGGGCGCCAGGATTGAAATTACTGTTAGAATTCAATGATTTTAGGGCGCTGCGTTCATAACGATCAACGGATCCTTTCAAAAAAGATCGCCGATGATGCGGGGACTTGATACGGTACTTCTGTTACAACTCTTTACTACGCGACTGGTGCATCACCGGCGACAAGTTTATTTATCGTTGATTTTGCACGTGACGAATTTTGGATCAGATCTGTTGTACCGGTCTTTTGGAACGGCCCTGTCTTCCTTGGCTTCCTGCCACATGAGCCCTCTGTCCCCGATTGGGTACTTGCCGACACAAGTTCCCGCCCGCACGATCCAGCGCCTGATCACCGGAGGCTGCCACCCCCACTCTTACGCAAGACGGCTCATGTGGGACCCCACCCCCAAAGCTTCAAGCCTTTTCCTCAAAAAAGTGGAATAAGTATTATTTATCAGCAAAAAAGCCGACCCAAAGGCCGGCTTTTTAGAGTTTTCCGTGCGGTGTTATCTTATCCGGCTTTCACTGTCTCCAGGAAGCGGGATACCTGACCCTGCAATCCTTGAGATTGCTGGGATAACAGTTCTGCGGCGGTCAAAACCTCGTTGGCTGAAACGCCTGTCGCTGTTGAGCTTTCCCGGACGGAGCTGATATTACGGCTCACATCCCCGCTGGAGTTGGCTGCAACCTGGGCATTGCGGCTAATCTCAGCCGTTGCCGCACCCTGTTCTTCGATAGCTGACGCAATCGTGGTGCCGATCTGGTTAATCTCGCGAATGGTTTCGGAAATTTCCTGGATCGCTTTGGTCGTTGTCTCTGTCTCTGACTGCAGGGACCCGATTTGAGTAGAGATTTCTTCCGTCGCGCGCGCTGTCTGGTTGGCGAGGGATTTAACCTCGGAGGCGACAACTGCAAAGCCTTTTCCTGCTTCGCCAGCCCGAGCGGCCTCAATGGTAGCGTTCAAGGCCAGCAGGTTGGTTTGACCAGCAATGTCGTTAATCAGGGTGACAACTTCGCCAATTTTTGTGGCAACGGTCTGCAGGGAATTCATGGCCTCGCCAGTTGTGGTTGCCTGATCCACTGCACGGGTGGAGATGGTGGCTGACCGGCTTACCTGAGAGGAGATTTCCCGGATAGAGCTAGAGAGTTCCTCAGTTGCGGAGGCCACAGCCTGCACGCTGGAGGAGGCTTCCTCTGATGCAGAGGCAACCAGATTTGAGCGCTCGCTCGCATCATTGGCGTTCTTGCTCATGGCAGAGGCGGTTGAGCGCATCTGCTCGGACGAAGAAGAGACAGTTGTCACAACGCTCTGCACGCTGCTTTCAAATTCTTCGGCCATGGCGAGAAGGGCACTGCGACGTTCAGCCTGTGCGCGCTCTTCTGCTTCTTTACGCTGTTCTGCTTCACGGCGCTGGTTTTCAGCCCGTTCTTCGGCCAGTTTCTTCTCTTCCTCAAGGCGCTGCAGGCGCATTTCTTCCTGCTGTTTTGCCATGTCATCCATCTTGATGGCGTTTTCACGGAAGAGAGCCAGTGCGTTGGACAGCTTACCGATTTCATCGCTCCGATCCGTATCGGAAGGTTCGAAATCCTTATCTCCATCCGCAAGGCGTTCTACATTGGCTGTGATCCGGGAAATAGGCCCTGCAATGCTACGGGAGATCAGGAAGGAAATGACGCCGATCAGGATCAGCACAATAACACCGGCACCCACCAGTTCCATGACATAGCCATTTCGGGTTGCCGCAAGGTCATCGATGTAGAGGCCAGTCCCGATCATCCAGCCCCATTCCTTAAACAGGGTTACATAGCTGATTTTGCCAAACTCGCCTTCCAGACCGGGCTTTTTGTAGTGATAGTCCACATAACCACCGCCGTCAGCCTTTGAGACCTTGATCATTTCCTGGATGATGAATTTGCCTGTGGAGTCTTTCAGTTGAAGCTGAGAGGTGCCGATTTTGTCCTTGGCCACCGGGTTCATCACCATGATCCCGTCTACGCCATTGATAAAGACATATTCCTTGCCGCTGTAGCGCATGTTTTCAAGGGCTTCGCTGGCACGTTGCTTGGCTTCTTCTTCAGTGATTTCGCCTGCTTGTGCTTTCGCGTAATAGCCTTTGACGACACCTTCGGCGACATCAACGATATTTTTGAGAACTTCTTTTCGGTCGTTGGTCAGGACCGTGTCGATGGCTTTGATTCCAAAACCACCGATCACCAGCATGGCAATCACGGATGCGCATACGAGGGTGAGCAGCTTTTTGCTGATACCGATATTTTTTAGCATTGGGTGGAAACTCCGACTACGTAATACTTGGCCGGGAATTTACGTTCAATTGCTTAACAAATGCTGAACCGATTTTTTTAAGAATTTGTCAAACGCCGCAGCTGGCTTGGTATCGCTGCGCTGCACAAAAGGTTAACGAATTTTTCAATAATGTTTGAGGGAAAACTATTGCCTATCAGGCGCAATATGTCTCAATTGTCTTTTCAAGCTGATTCCAGTCAACTGGCTTTGAGAGGAAGGCGGTCATTCCAGCTTTATTGTAGCGCTCGTTTTTCTCAGCCTGAATATCAGCGGTAAGAGCGATAATGGGGGTGTTGCTATTGGCCCCTTCAAGGCCGCGGATGGCGATGGTGGCATCACAGCCATCCATTTCCGGCATCTGCATATCCATCAGGATCAAATCATAAGCATCTTCACCTTCGGCCTTGGAGACGGCTTCACGGCCATTGACCGCTTCCACGACTTCATGACCCCATTTTTTCAGCACAGTCGAGACGATCATCCGGTTTACATCAACATCCTCGGCCAGCAGGATGCGGAGCTTCCGCCGATCATCCGCGTCCCGTTCGGCAAGCAGGCTCTGCGGCTGATTTTCCGTCTGCCAGGTCGCTAAGTCACCTTTTGGCAAGGTAAGCTCCAAGGTGAATACAGATCCCTTGCCCAGTTCACTTTCACAAGCGATGGAGCCACCCATGGCATCGACCAGTCGCTTGCTGATAGAAAGGCCAAGCCCGGTACCCCCAAAACGCCGGGTGGTTGATGTGTCGGCCTGAGTAAAGGGTTGGAACAGGTCATCGATTTTATCCTGCTCAATGCCAATGCCCGTATCCGTAACGGTGATCAACAGTTTGACCTGATCGTCGGTTTCCTCGGTGACTTGGCTTTTGACAGTTACACTGCCCTTGTCGGTGAATTTGACCGCGTTTGAGGCGAGATTCAACAGGACCTGACGAAGCCGGTTTCCATCCCCATAAAGAATAAGGTCCTCAGGCAAGCCTTCTGGCTGGCATTTCAGATCAACTCCCTTGCTGTCGGCAAGTGGCTCCAGCAGTTCCTCCAACCCATGCAGGAGGTTGTTAAAGTGGAAATGATGGCTATCCAGTTCCAGCTTGCCCGCTTCAAATTTAGAGAAGTCCAGAATGTCATTGAGCAAAGCGAGGAGACTGTTCGCAGACTGGCGAAGCTGTGTCAGGTGATCATTCTGTTCTTTTGTCGGTGATGTTGTGAGCAACAGATCGGTCAGGCCTAGAATGCCGGTCATGGGCGTGCGGAGTTCATGACTGATAATGGCCAAAAATTCTGATTTTGCCTGTGTCGCTTCCTCGGCCTTGATCTTGGCGTTCAAATGCTGTTTCGCCAGATTGCGCAGTTCATCCGCCTGGTTTTCCAAAAGGTTCTTCTTGTCACGAAGCTCGGATTCAGCCTCTTTCAATTCGGTGATATCGGTGCGAACGCCCACGGTTAGTTCCGAGGCGGTACGGCGCTCTGTAATCTTCAGCCAGCGTCCGGTGCCCAGTTGCTGGATAATTGTGGTCCCAGTTGGGTTAAGATGTAAATGCACCCGGTCTTCAAGCCAGGCTTGTTGTTCCTCTGGCGTGCGGCCAGACTGGGGATACTCGCCGTGATCAATACCATATTTGATAATTTCGCGGAAAGAGGCCCCTTCCACTATGGCCGGGGCAGAATTTTTGTAGATTTCACGATAGGCATCATTGCAAAGAAAAAGCTTGTCATTGGCGTCATAAATCGCAAATCCATCCGGGATGGTATCAATAGCCTCCCGCAGCATTTCTTCCGCCAGATTTCGCTGGAATTGCAGATCTTTTTTCTCGGTCACATCGCGCAGCGTTACGGTGATTTCATCGCCATTCCGATCACCGGCCAGACCAAGGCTAACCTCTGTTTCCATGATCGCACCACTGCCATCGCGAAGGGTGAGGGCGACCGACTCGATACGGCCTTTGATCCGCAATTGAGAGACAAAGTCTGACCAGGACTTAAACCCGTGCTCCTGCTCAATATTACTGAGAAAATCTGGGAACGACAAAGTTGTCAACTTTTCCGTTGGATATTTGAGCATTTCACAGGCTTTGAGGTTCGCCTGAAGGATCTGCCCCTGAGCATTGAGGAATATCATGGCGTCTGGCGCATTTTCGACCAGGTTGAGATACCTTGCCCGCTCTTTCGTGACGGCACCGTAAAGCAGTTTCCGCTGGGTTTGGTGATAGCCGGCAAACCCACCTAACAGGATAACAATTGTACACAGACCTGTAATGGTTCCGTGACTAATCAGAAGTTCGGTTGCAAAGCTACTGCCCCATCCGTCTTTTGGGATGACAGCAACCTCCCAAAGACCGTTTGGAACATTCACCGAAACGAGAACCGGATTGGCTGATTGTGCGAAAAGGTCTTCCTCACCGAAGAAGACATTGGTTTGGCTGCCGTCCCTTGGACGGTTTTTGATGGCGATTGAAAGATCTGAGGTGTTCAAGGGTTCCAGAAGGCGGTCCACATCAACAACGATACTGACAAGGCCCAGGAATTCACCCAAAATTCCATCAGTCTTTCGGTAAATAGGGGTTCGCTGAATAAGGCCGATACCGCCCTGGATCAGTTTCAAGGGGCCAGCAATGACGGTTTCCCGTTTTTCAATTGCTTCCTTCACCTTTGGCCACTGAGCGGGGATGCGGCGATAATCAAGTCCAAGGATCGCCTCATTTCCGGCCCTTGGGTAGACATAGATAAAGGTTGTGTCTTTGGTGAGGGCAATATTGCGAATGTAATCCAGCTCATCCAACAACTCTCGGGAGAGAAGGGAGAATTCGTTGAGGTTTAGCTCACCAAGGAGGGAATAGGGCGCTTCGATGGTTCGAGTTAGGGTGAGTGCTGTCGCCAAGCGGTTGGAAATCGTTTCCCGAAGATCCGTCAGTTCATCGAGGGTTTTTGCTCGCTCATTTTGGGTGAGTTTTTGATGGATTGTTTGTTCAATATAGACCGCAACAGGGAGCAGGATAACCGCAGCAATGACTGCGCCTAATATCAGGCCAAATACGGGTCTAGAATTCAGCCCTTTCAACAAAGAGCACTCCTGTTATCACGATTACAGACTCAACTATGCCTATTATGTGATGGGTGGGTTAATTTTATCTAAACCCCGTATATAAGAATAGCCGCAAGTTGCAGCTTCAAGCTGCATCTCACGGCTATTGCAGGGGTTCGGAAAGGAGCGGTTGATTAAGCCGCTTTCTTAATAGCTGGTTTTACCTTGTTTGCACGGATCTCAACCAATGCTTTATGCAGGGTCCGGATCGTTGCGTCATAGTCCTTTTCGGCAACGACAAATTGCAGATCCACATTCCGGCTTGGTTTCTGGGTTGCAATCAGGGAGATCCCGGCTTGTGACAAGGCTGCAACGGCAGTTTCAAAGAACTGCCCTTCCGCCAGGTTGGAGCCGATCGCGGACACAACGGCCACCTTGCGTGTTCGCACCGTGGCGGAAGGGCATTTCTGCTCCAATTCATCAATGCACCTGCGAATTTGTTTCAATGGTGCTGACACGTAATGGGTCAGCGTATTGGCATTGATGTATTTGGAGACAGTCCAGAGTTTAAACCGGGAGAAGGCCTGTTGTACCGGGTTAGCGGCGCCAGGCGTTCCCACGATATCCTGGTCATAAACCTCAACCTCATAGAGGCTTGGCAGACCTGTGATAATCTCCACTTTTGAGCTGTCGGATTTGCCATCTTCGGAGATGATCGTTCCTTCATGGTTTGGCTCAAAAGTATTCATAATCCGAAGCGGAATATTATTCTTGCGAAGACCTTTGGCGGCCTTCGGATGGATGGCCTCCATCCCCATATTGCTGAGCTGATCAGCCACGTCATAATTGGTGACGCCAATGGGGCGTATATCCTCAGCGGGAACAATTTTCGGATCCGCGCTGCTGAGGTGGAATTCCTTGTGAATAATGGCTTCTTTTGCGCCGGTTAGGCAGGCAATGCGAGAGAAGGTCACCTCACTATACCCACGACCGTAAATTCCTGTCAGGCCCTCCTCGCACTGGGCGTAGCCCGTCACGATCGGAAGCTGCTGCGTCAGATCAATCTCGGCAAAGGCTTCGGTAATCCGCTCATCCAGAGTGAGCGAATGACTTTCCCGCCAACCGGAAAGATCAACAAAGATGGAATTTACACCGCGGCGCTTGAGCAGCAGCATGGTGTTAAACGCACTATGGGCTTCACCAAGACTGCTCAGCATTTCCCGGACAGTGGCCAGATGTTCAGGCAGCTGGAAGTGACCAAAAGAGCATAGACGATGCAGGTCAATCAGGCAGCTTCTGACGCCTTCAATCCGTTCTTCCACGAACCGGTTGGCCAGATCCAAATCAGCCTTGTCTTCCAGGCATTCCTGGTTCTTTTTGTGCATGGCTTCGCCGACTTTATTGAGCGCATCACCCCAAGCCCACTCATTTTCAGAGCTTGAATAGAGTGAGAAAACGCCTGGTTCATGGGTTTTCTTATGCTCAAGCAGCAGGTCCGTCATCCCGCTATAGGCGGAGACAACGAAGATCCGGTTATAAAGATCCGCGCCTTCGCGATCACCGATCAGGATGTTGTTAAAGACCGCCTCTACTTCGTCCATAGAGGTGCCCCCGATTTTATGGACACTGTGACCCGGTTCTGGGGTTTTGGTCTGTTCGGCCTTAAGATTGGTTTTTGGCATACTGTCCTCTTTTCATGGCGTGAGAGGATCAGGGGCCCTTTCAGACCCCTGAAATATTAAGCTACGCGTCTTCTGACGATTGGTGGCTGGTTAAGCCGACTTCTTCATGTCTTCAGGAGCCGGATACGCACCGGTTTCGTCGTGCACTTCCTTACCTGTGACAGGCGGATTGAAGACGCAGGCGAGCTTCAGTTCGGTGCGGGCGCGCAACACATGCTTGTCATGTTTATCAAGGTTATAAACAGTTCCCGGCACGATCTGGTAAACCTTGCCATCATCAAGGGTTTCGATCTCACCTTCACCGGAGATGCAATAAACCGTTTCCAGATGGTTGCGGTACCACATTTCTGTTGTGGTGTTGGCGTAAATCGTTGTGATGTGAAAGGAGAAGCCCATGTTGTCATCGGCCAAAACCAGACGTGTGCTTTCCCAAGTTTCAGATGTAACACGGCGATCGGATTTTTCCGCCGCCTGTAAAGTGCGAACAAACATAATAGATCCTCTTGAACTTCGTTCAGTTAATGATTTGGTTTAATTGCTCTCCCGAGCGAGGACTCACTCAGCGGCACGGGCGCGGGAGGCAGGAATTTCCAGAGCAACGGCTTCTTCCAGAATATCGAGACCCTGGTTCAGCACTTCTGCTGGAATATTTAGCGGCGCCAGAACTTTGACGACTTCATCATCGGCACCACTGGTTTCAATGACCAAACCGTTTTCAAAGCAATGAGCGCAGATCCGGCCTGCGATTTCCCCGTTTTCAAAGGCAATGCCTTGCATCATGCCGCGACCGCGGCCTGTTAGGCTGCCCTTGCCATATTTCAGGGTCATTTCCAGGAGACGATGGTGAAGAACACGGGCGTTTTCGTTGACCTGTTCAATAAAGGCATCGTCGGACCAGAACTCCTCAAGCGCGGCAGCAGCTGTCACAAAAGCGTGGTTGTTGCCACGGAAGGTTCCGTTATGCTCACCCGGTTTCCACTGATCCAGCTCTGGGCGGAACAGGGTGATGGCAAAAGGAAGGCCATAACCGGAGAGGGATTTCGACAGGGTGATCATGTCTGGCTTAATGCCGGCATCCTCAAAGCTGAAGAAGCTGCCGCTCCGACCACAACCGGCCTGAATATCATCAAGAATGAGCAGCACATCATGCTTGCGGCAAACCGCTTCCAGATTTTGCAGCCAGTCGATCCGGGCAGCATTGAGGCCACCCTCGCCCTGAATGGCTTCCACGATTACAGCAGCAGGTAAATCGACACCGCTACTTCCATCGGAGAGAAGCTTGTCCAGATACTCTGTCGTATCAATTCCGCTCCCCAGATATCCGTCGAACGGAACCCGGGTCGTGCCACCCAGGGTGACGCCAGCAGCACCGCGATGATGTTCATTGCCAGTGACGGCCAACGCACCCAGGGTCACGCCATGAAAGCCATTCGTGAAGCTGATGATATTTTCCCGGCCTTTGACTTTGCGTGCCAGTTTCAGCGCAGCTTCGACTGCGTTAGCACCTGTTGGGCCTGTAAATTGAATGCGATAATCCATGCCCCGTGGGGAGAGGATATATTTATCAAAAGCCTCCAGGAATTTCCGTTTGGCGCTGGTGTGCATATCCAGTCCGTGGGTAATCCCGCCAGATTTGATGTAATCCACAAGCGCTTCCTGCAAGACAGGATGATTGTGGCCGTAGTTCAGGCTACCGGCACCTGCTAGAAAGTCGATGTAAGGTTTTTCATCGGCTGTAATCAGGTATGGGCCTTCTGCCCGAGTGAATTCTACTGGGAAAGAGCGCGCATAGCTCTGGACTTCAGATTCTCTTTTGTCAAAGATAGTCATGATCTCATATTCCAATTTTAATTTTTGAAAATTTGGTTCGGTTTGGTGCGTTTCAGTCACTGCCTCAGGCAGCTTTTTTCACCAGTTCCTCAGCCATATTGTCGAACGGTCCAATGATCCACAGATGCTCGCTCTCATGAGCACCATCCAGGTGACGGTTCCGATCGAATACAAGCTTGGATTCAGCTTTGGTATCAAGGCTGTCAGCAACGGAGCTGAACAGAGCCTGAGAGGCTGAATTGCTTGGGGTAATGGTGGTATGCAATTCTGTCACGTCTTCACAGACCGGACGGGACAGAATGTCCAAAATCATCCGCTTGGCAAGACCATGACCTCTGGCCGCCTCATCTACAGCGACTTGCCAAATGAACAGGCGGTGAGGTGCTTCCGGTACGATGTATCCAGAAACAAACCCGTATACGCCGTCATTTGCCTTGGCGATGGCAGACGTGCTGGCGAAATGAGTGCACTGCAAGAGATTGCAGTATACTGAGTTTTCATCCAGTGGCTGACAGTTTGCAATAAGATCGTTTACTTCAGACCCATCGGTTGCCGATGGGGTGTCAATGACAAAGGGATTGGAGCCCGGTCCAAACGTCCCCGTACTAAGTGTCCGCATAATTTTAATTGCCCATTTTCCTTCGAATGTCGAAATTGTTGGGTCAATTCCTCTTGATTTATGTTCAAGTTCCGTCGGAACATATTGGCTATCGAAATAAATTTCAAGGGGTTTTTGACAATTTTTTGAGCAAAAATCTGAAATTTAGGCACCAAAATCCCGGATTTCTGCAACATAGTGGCGGAATATTAAAATAATATTACTTTGATAGGCAAAATTTTAGGCATTAAAATATTTAGGCTTCTGAAACAAGTTGATGGGGGCCAAAATTGGCTGTATTTGTGGGACCTGGCTTGTAAATAGAGGTTTTTAGAGGGAAATTTCTGGAATGGATCGGCTTGAGGAAACACTTGTCGCACTCCGTCAGATTATGCGGGCAACGGACCTGAGTGGTCGAAGTTTGGCGCGGGAGACGGGTTTGTCCACATCACAATTGCTGGCAATGCAGGCTTTGAAATCCGGAGACGAAATGACGGCCGGTGCGATCGCCAAAGAAGTCAATTTATCCCAGGCGACGATCAGCAGCCTGATCGATAAGCTGGAAGGCCGGGGACTGGTCATGCGCGAGCGGGGCTCGACTGATAAGCGAAAAGTCTATGTGGTTTTGACACATGCGGGCGAGGAGCTTCTGAGCCAGGCGCCAACCGCCTTGCAGGATCGATTCTCCGAAAAATTTGAAGAGCTGGAAGATTGGGAACAGGGCATGATTGCTGCTGCCATGGGGCGTGTGGCCAGCATGATGGGCGCCTCCAACATTGACGCAGCGCCTGTTCTGCATACCGGCGCTATCGACAAGACACCGGTTTAAGCTATCGGTTTGGGAGTGCAGGGAGGTCCTTAGAATAAGCGGTGTTCAGGCACGGCATTTCCGTGTAAAAGGGGCCGATCAATTTTAAGGCAAGACCCATAGACGACGGGCAGAGGCGGCATGGATACAGTTTTCAGATTTCACGCGTTTCGGCGGGATATGTCCAATTTCTCCATCCTGAAATACCGGAATTTCCAGGGATATCTGGTGACCGGTCAGCATTCAGGGACTCATTGGCTGAAATATATGATGAGCTGCGCCATTGCCCATAAACATGGTCACCCCACGCCGCAGCACACGGATAACGCCAAGAGCAACGACTTTATTGGTCATCCAAAACATACGCCGCTTTACCCGGATACCCCGCGGATTGCCAGCACTCATCAGATCCCGCATCGGCTTTACGATAGCCGGATTGTGCGCTCGTTTCTTGAAGTCCCGCCGACGGCTATCCTGTTTCGGGATATTCGCCATGCGCTGGTCTCCTATTATGAAAAATGGCAGGGAGAGACCTTGCATATGTCCTTCAGCGAGTTCCTTCGGGGCGATAAAAATGGGCATAAGCACTGGGCTGATATCTGGTGGCATATGCGGTTTTATAACCGCTGGGGCCGGACCATGGAGCGCTTTCCTGATAAAAGCATTGTCCTTTATTATGAGGATCTGAAAACCGACGCCAAAGAGCAGATGCGCCGGATTTTTACCCATTTCGGTATTGAGATGCCGGACGAAAGCCTAGAATTTGCGGTAGCTGAAAGCAGCCGGGAAAAAATGGCGGCCAAAGCGGACACGGAAAAGTTTGTCCGCTTTGACAAGCGCGATCCTATGGAATGGTACAGCCCTGAGGATATGGAATTTTTCAAAAAAACAATCCGCGAGAACCTGCAATATCACCACGGGTATCAGTATCTGGACTAAGCCCTATCCATTGGCGGATTTACTGTCATCCGGGGCTTCTGTTCTCTCTTCAAGCCCGTAGTCTCGAATGACGGAGGCAACACGAAGGCGATACCCCTTGAAGATACCGCTCCGCCCAGCGGCTTGCGCTTGACGATGCACCTCCAGATTCCGCCATTGCTTTACAGCATCCTCGGTTTCGAAAAACGAGACGGAGAGCATTTTGTCCGGGTTGGTCAGGCTCTGGAACCGCTCAACCGAGATAAACCCGTCAATTTCACTCAAATGCGCTTTCAGGTTGGCGGCAATGTCCAGATAGGCATCGCGCTTGCCTTCAGCCGGTTCCACTTCAAAAATGATGGCGATCATCAGTTTACTCCCGGATCAGGGATGCGTTTTTCAGAAAAGTTCGATCCTCTTTGAGGATAAACTTCTCCCGCATCGCAAATTCATAATTTTTCTGGCCCAGCGGATCTGCCGCCAGGCGTTGTCGATATTGCTCATAAGCGGCGAGATTTTCAATATGATAAACCCCGTAAGCCAGCGTCGTGGAGCCTTCATGGGGTGCGAAATACCCCACGAGCTCCGCGCCGTTTCGGGGAATGGCAATCGCCCAGTTGCGGGCATATTCCTCAAACGCGGCTTTCTTGGTAGGGTCAATTTGGTATTGAATAAAACAGGTTAGCATAACTCTCTCCTTCGTAATTGAGGGCGGAGAATAGTCGCTTGTGATGCAGTGATGTTTCGATTAGTATCGAACTATGAAAGAAGGACCGGATATTGCCCTTGTGGCCTCCCTCATTGGGGATCCAGCACGCGCCAATATGCTGACAGCTTTGCTGTCGGGTAAGGCACTCACTGCGACCGAGCTTGCAGCGGAGGCAGGGATTACAGCGCAAACCGCCAGCACGCACTTGAAGAAACTGGAAGGGGCAGACCTGATCGCCACGCGCAAACAGGGCCGGCATAAATACTTTACCCTCGCCGATGAGGAAGTGGGCCAGGCACTGGAAGCGCTTATGGGCCTCGCCGCAAAGAGGGGGCTTCTTCGAACCCGCACAGGTCCCCGCGATCCGGAACTTCGAAAGGCGCGGATTTGTTATAACCACTTGGCCGGGGACATGGGTGTCCGGCTCTATGATGGGCTGGTCGCCAAGGGGTTATTGCAGGAAAAGGGGCAGGAAGTTCTGCTGACAGAAGAGGGCAGCAGTCGTTTCGATCAGTTTGGCATTGATCTTAGCGCCCTGGAGGCGGCCCGGCGCCCCATGTGCCTGTCCTGCCTTGATTGGAGTGAGCGGCGTACCCACCTGGCCGGTAGCCTCGGCTCCGCGCTTCTGGAGCGGTTTTACGAAAAAGGTTGGGCCAAACGCATCGATGGCACCCGCATCATCAAGTTCTCCCCCAAAGGTGAGCAGGAAATGCTGGGACTTTTTGGGTGAGCTTGAAACAATAAAGTAATTCAAAAACCTGCAGTAAAAAACCCCGCGGTTAAGCGGGGTTTTTTGGTGGGATAGGTGATCCGCTTAGCCGTTGCGGACCTGCTGCAGGAAGCGATCGACTTCGCCTTGCAGGTTACCCGCTTCGTTTGCCAGTTTCTTGGCCACTTCCTGCACTTCGGAGGCAGAAAGACCTGTTTTGCTGGCGGTTTCGTTCACCGTGTTGATGTTTTCCGTCACCTCGTTCGCGCTGGAGGCGGCCTGCTGGACGCTCCGGCTGATTTCGGTGGTGGCAGCGCCCTGCTCCTCAACAGCGGCAGAGATCGTTGTGTTGATCTCGCTGATGCGGCCGATGGTGGTGCTGATGCTGCCAATGGCATCCACCGCATTACCCGTTTCGGTCTGCACGGACTTGATCTGATTGGTGATCTCTTCGGTGGCTTTTGCGGTTTGGGTCGCCAGGTTTTTCACCTCGCTCGCCACAACAGCAAAGCCTTTACCGGCATCGCCTGCGCGGGCCGCCTCAATGGTCGCGTTGAGCGCCAGGAGGTTCGTCTGCTCAGCAATGTCGCTAATCAGGGAGACCACATCACCGATCTTGGCCGCAGCTTCATTGAGGCCGGTGATCATGATGTTGGAGCGTTCTGCCTCTGACACCGCTTCACCAGCGACACTGGCCGCCTGACCAACCTGCTGGCTGATCTCGGAGATGGAAGAGGAGAGCTGCTCAGCTGCCGCCGCAACAGAATTGATGCTGTTGGAGGAGAGCTGGGAAGCGTTCGCCACATTTTGTGTAAGAGCTGTCGTCTGACCAGCGCTATCTGTCATGGAACCGGAAATGTTGGTCATGACGGATGTGGCTTGCGAGAAGCTTTCCACCAGATGCTTGATGCTGCCTTCGAACTCGTCGGCAAGGCGCTGCATCTCGGCCCGTTTTTCCTCTTCTGCCACTTGTGCAAGACGTTCTTTCTCAGCTTGCGCTTCGCGTTCGCGCTCTGCTTCGGCAACGCGAGCTTCTTCGCGTTCTTTTTCACGACGAACCCGGGCTTCCTCTTCTTTCTCGCGGGCGGCTTTCGCCTCACGCGCATTATCGCGGAAGCCGACAATGGCAAAGCCAAGGCGGGCAATTTCGTCGTTGCCTTCGCGGTAGATGCTACTTTCCAGATCCCCTTCGGAGAGCTTGCGAGCACTTTCCACCATCATCAACAGACGTTTAACGAGATTGCGTGCGATGTAGAGCCAGCCGATAGCTATGGCAATAATCACGGAGATAGCGGCCGCAATCAGAAGCATCAACTTGGTCTGCTCTGCCAGTTTTCCATTTTCAGCTGCCGCAGCTTTAACGCTTGCTTCGACTGAATTGACAAAGCTGTTCACATCAATGGAGAGATTCTCAGCCAATGCGCGGGTCTGTGTCATGGCATCGGTTGAATTGGCAATGGAACTGAGTTCGTTCTTGCGGATCTGGAAGATCACTTCGTCTTCAGTTCCCTTAGTGCCGATCTGTAGCATGCTCTGGAAAAGTTCTTCAAACTTCTGAGCAAATTTGGCTGTCTCACCAGAATTGATCTTGGCAAGCGGTGTTGCCATGCTGGAGATGGAAGACAGGAATGCATTGGAGAGGTTTTCGACATCTTCAGGCGTTTCTGCAAGCGCCCCTTCAGCCAACAGACTCACCAGCAGGAAACCGGAAGCCTGCACCCGGAAAACAGATTCCTGGGCGGTCATGGCATTTGTCATATTCTGTGTCAGTGGGTCCACATTATATTCAGGTGTTGTCCCTTTCAGAGCTGTTTCAATGCTTTTTTCCAGGGTTTCAATCCACTGATCAGAAGTGTCAAACATCTTCAGGCGGATCGGGATCAGCATGGAGCTGACGCCTTTATCCAGAATGTTCCGGAATTCCTGCAGTTGTTTGAGGCGTTCCTGACGCAGGGCCGCATAGCGAAGACGGTCGGATACGTTCATGTCCAAGGTATTGACCATCGGTGCCAGGGCCTGAAGATCCTGCGCGATATAGCTAAGGGCGTCTTCGTCCGTGATATATTTCTTCAACTCTTCCAGCCGGTCTTGCGCCCGCTTGATAGAAGCGTTCAGTCGGTCCAGATTTTCTTTGCGATCTTCCGCTGTGTTGGACAGGCCGAGCTGCGGCGCCAGAGCTGAAATTTCTGAGGCATCATTGGCCAGTTTCAGGGCCTGCGTGATCGCCGGAATATCTTTGCCAGCCGTTTTGTTCTGAGCACTTGTCAGGACATCAAAGCTGAACCAGCCAAGACCGGAAATAATGATTGTCAGCGCGGTGACAATTGAGAACGCAGCAATCAGTCGATAGCCAATGCCGAACTTGCTGTAGGTCTGTTCGGTTGAGGTGCCCTGTTTCTCTTTTTTCTTAAACAGAGCCTTCATTTTACTAAACATATTTTTCACACCTTATCCCCCCGTAACCACGTACAGGTCTCCCTTGAATGAAGGACAGGCGATTAACTATAAGGAGGGGTAGTTAAAAAATTCTTTAGCAAAACCAAATGCGAGAAAAGCCCGAGCATGACACTCGAGCTTTTCAAAATTCAGTGTTGGGGAGGTCGGTTTGCGTTAGTGAAACCGTTTTCGGCTGATCAGTCCCAAACCAATGATCGCCGCGCCAAACATGAGAATTGCAGGGGGCAGCGGAACAGCTGAAATTGCAATGTCCCGAACCAGGAAGGCGCCATATTTACCTTCAATGCTGTAATCAGAATATGGGCCACCGTTGCCATAGATATAGTCAGCGTCATTTTCCACATGATCCATATCATAAATGAAGGCTGACTGATGATGCCAGTCGCCAACTTTATCGGCAAGCACGCCACGAATGAAGTAGTTGTTAGACCCTTCCGCAAAAACACCGCCTGAGGTTGGGCCGAGCAAGCTAACCAGTCCATCCAGCAGACCTTCAGCAAAGACAACCTGATGCTGTACGGTTACCGTGATGCCGGTCCAATTGGAAATCAGTCCGAGAAATTCCTGGGCTGTGGCATAGCGCCAGCCTTCAAACTCACCGCCGGAGCCAAGCTCAGAAGAGACATCAAAATAATTGCGACCTGCAGTGAGGTTCACATCCAGCCATTCAAGACCACTTTGGGTGTCAGACGTATAAGTACCATTGTCGATGAAGCTGACAGGAGCAGCAGCGGCTGAAGACAGGGTCAGGAAGAAGCCGGCCAGAACGGCCAGAAATTTTGCTTTGACGGTCATTGTCATTTACTCAAACGATTAAGCTACTGTGATCGAAATTCATCTGAATCTCGATCGGTCAAAAATTATGCTGCAGCGCAATAAGCTAAGGGCTGCCTGATGTCAATGACAATAACTTTTCATTCCTAATATTCGGTGAAGTTTGTTGGTTAACTTCTGAATAATATGATAATTGTCACACGGTAAATTCTGTCGATTTACGTGAGCCCATGATTTCTGGAATAGCCTGATGGATCGGGTGGGGTCCAGTCTGCTGGGAGCGAGATCCGGCTCTTGTAAATCTCAATCTCAAGCGGATAACAGGCCGCCTCCTCACTGGAGTGAATAGTCGAACAATCCCCGCCGGGGCAGGTGGAGAGAGCTCCCAAAAGATCTGTTTCTGCAAAGAATTCCAGATAGTCGCCCTTACGAACCGGACTTGCCTTCATGAAATACTGATGGGTGTTCTGGGTGAAGCCGGTACACATGAAAACGTTGAGCACATCGTGAACGGCGCGTTCTGCCTGGTCTTTGTCCAGGCCACGTTCCTGCATTAAGGCGCGGGTCAGATTGGAGTGACAGCAATAATGATATTCTGTGTCGTTAAGGAGTGTGTTTGTATAGGGATCACAGCGGGTTCCGATGACGTCATGCACACCGCCGCCAAACGCATCAAACCCGTACCAGTCCAGCGTGTCATAAGTTACTGTCGCGAGGGCACGTAAATAGGGCAGGGAGCTCCAGAGCCGATCGCCAACACCTACATGGGTGCCGTGCAGTGCCCGGGTTTTGCCACTGAAGAATTTTTCATCCAGATTATGCTGCTGCCAAAGGTTCAGATCTCCCACTTGTGGCCCATCAGGGCAGGTGATCCGAAAAAAGTTCCCTGCGGCCACTTCGAAACACCGGGCATCGCGGGGTGGAACCGTGACTGTATCCAGAAGCTCCAGATCCTCGCGCAGGTGCGCCCTGTAACCAAGCCCGCTTTCGTTCAGACTGTCGGAGGGATAACAGATAACCGGTTCTACGGCTTTACGTGTTTCTGCATCGGTGGGGGCGGGGTTCTGCGGTGTTGGTTTCATGATCTGAATTTCCGGTTTCAATCTCAGTGAAATGTGAGAGTATGGCTGCCTGATTTTTTAGTTTGACTTCTGACAGGGGGAATTTCAATGCCCAAAGCATACTGGATTGCACATGTAACGGTCACCGATCCGGAGCCGTATGCAAAATACGCTGAAAAAGCGAGCAAAGCCTTTGAGAAGTATAACGCCAAGGTTCTCGCCAGAGGCGGGAATTTCAAGCAGGTCGAAGGCAAGGGGCATGCCCGGAATGTGGTGATCGAATTTGAGGATATGGCAACAGCGCTGAATTGCTATAATTCAGATGAGTATGATGCGGCCAAAAAGCATCGGAAGGATGCCGGGATTGCAGATATTGTGATGGTTGAGGGCGTCGAGTAAGGCGTCTAAATTCTGTTCCAGTGGGCAGTTTGCCCACTGGAGAATCCCCATGATCAGGCGGCAGCCATGATCTGGTATCTTTATTCTCAGGCGGCAGCGGTGATCAGGATTTCCACCTTGTAGTCAGGTGTCGCAAGAGCAGATTCGCCGCAAGCTCGTGCTGGGGTATGGCCTTCGGCAACCCAGGCATCCCAAACTTCATTCATTTCGGCAAAATAATCGATGGAGGACAGCCAGATGGTTGCCTGCAGGATTTTGGTTTTATCGGAGCCGACTTCCGCCAGAAGCTCGTCAATTTTGTTCAAAATGTCTTTTGTCTGCTCGGCAGGGGTGCCAGCAGGATTGCCAACCTGTCCGGCCAGATAGACGGTTCCGTTATGCTTGACGATTTGGCTCATGCGGGCGCCGACATGGCGCCGTTCAATTTCTGACATATTTTCCTCTGTCTTTCAGCTCAAGGATTGTGGCGTAATTATTCAATATTCTGGATGAAATCATTTCTACACTGAGCTTCCAATTGAAGGAGGATCCAAGGAAATGAATTCCAGAAGATGGCTACTATCTCTTTTCCTGCTGTTGCTCGTCAACCCTGCTTGGGCAGCAGAGATACATATTCAGGTTCAAGGGCTTCGAAGTGCGGATGGTGATGTTCGGGTGACCTTGTTTCAAGCGGGGAATTTCTTGAAATTTGATAAGGTATTTCGCAGAGCGAAAACCCTCGCAAGTGGCGCTCCTGTTGAGTTGGTGCTCAAAGACTTGCCGGAGGGGGATTATTCCTTTTCCATCGCCCATGATGAAAACGCCAATGGAGAGCTGGATAAAAACTTTTTTGGTATTCCAAAGGAGGGGGTTGGTGTTTCCAACAATGCCAAGGGATTTCTGGGACCGCCCTCGGATGCGGCGGCCACGTTTTCCTTAAGGGCAGAGCCTGTTCGCCAGACAATTTTACTCAGCTATTTTTGAGGAACCCATGTTCGGATATATTGAGTTTTGCAAATCGTCGCCCGGTGCGGCAGTGTTGATAACCGCACTTGCTGCGCTGATCATCCAATTACTGATCGATGCGTGGCTTGGACATGTGGCTGAATATTTTAATGCCTGGTACCTGATCAAAGCGATCGGCCTGTGGGTTACCGGACAACCGTATGGAGAGGTTCCATTTTTGATAGGGCAGGAGAAACTGGGTGTCATAAGTTTGCCGGTAGGGACGCTTGTTCTTCTGGTGCAGCCGTTTCTATACGGGGCCTTGCTTGTTGGGGCCGCACGCCTGATTGCCCCCTTGATCCGGGGAGGATGAGCCTTTGAGCCGCCAGCCTAAAATGCCAGACAGTGGATTTTCGAACACCCAGTTGGTGACCCTGATCTGGACGGTTTTCAAAGACAGGGATAAGGGGTTAATCCCCGAGGGCTTCATCCCGCCCAACCCATATGCATCTGGTGTATTTGATGCAGCGGCAAAAACCAAACTGGTAAAACATGCTTTTGAGGTAGGCGGTGCGGCACCAATTCTGTCTGTAGGGCAGCATCTGAACAAAATCGGGGATGCACCGATCGGGCGGATTTTGCTGAAAAGTGCAGATCCAAATGTGCTGGCGCAAAAATGGATGCGGCTGGAGCGGTATAACCATGCCAGTCACCGATTGAAAATCACATCGCTTGAAGATAATTCCTGGAGTTGTAAACGCTTCTGGAAAGGAGCTGTCGCGCCAAGCACAGCAGAAAACATCCTGATCTGTGGGCTTCTTTGTGGGTTGCTGGATTTGATCGGGATGAAAGGCATTCGGGTTGAGATGGACGGCGTGACATTTTCTTGGCCACTGTCTGAAAAGACCAATGTCAAATTGTCGGGTGAGGGCCGTGACTGGATGGTTCGCTGGCAAAAACCATCAGAGAAAGAGTTGCCTGTTTCGCCTAATGACACTGAGGAGACGATGGTAAAACGCCTTAGCGGGTTGTTATCTGAAGATGTGGCCCGGCTCTGGAAGTTGGAAGAGGCGGCAAAATCCTTATTTGTATCGCCCCGAACCCTGCAACGGCAGATCAAGTCGGAGGGGCATTCTTTTTCCAGCCTGACCCGAAAGGTACGGATCACGGAAGCCTGCGACTTGCTGCTGGAAGGGACTGAAAGTCTGTCGGAAATTGGCTACGCTTGTGGTTATTCTGATCAGGCCCATTTCCAGCGGGATTTTCGCCGGACACTGAACATGACGCCCGGCGAATATCGAAGTGCTGACAGGGCCTAATCCCTAGCGTTCGCGGAACGCCTCGCTCACGGTGGTGTGGATAGGCTTCAAGAGATAATCCAGCAGTGATTTCCGGCCTGAATTAATATCGGCAATTGCTGTCATGCCCGGCAGGATCAGATTTCGTTCCGGGTCCTCTCCCACATAGGCCTTGGAGAGGGCAACCTTGCCTTTATAAAAACTCTCGCCCTGCTCATCCTGGAAAGTGGTCGCTGAAATATGGGTCAGCTTGCCGGGGACAGAGCCGTAGCGGGAATAATTATAGGTAGTGAATTTCACAGAAGCGAGCTGACCCACCTGCAAGAAGCCGATGTCCTCTGGCCGGATGCGGGTTTCGACAATCAATTCCTGATCCACTGGAACGATGGAAAGGATCGGATTGCCCGGTTTAATCACCGTGCCGACTGAGTTTACATCGAGGCCCTGAACAACACCATGAACAGGCGACTGGATATTTAACCGCCCGATCACACCATGCAAGCGCTCAATTTCTTCTGTTAATTTCAAGGCTTCGGAATTGGCAGCGGCCATTTCATCCAGAGCTTCCCGGCGGATGCGGCTGTCCAGTTCTTCGCGCCGTTGTTCGGCTTCACTGATGGCCTGCTTTGCAGCCTGCTGTTTATTGACCAACTCATCAAGGCGGCCTTTTTCCTGCAGATACTGGCGCTGGCTATCCAGATAGTCGAAGCGACTGATGGTTTTGTTTTTCAGAAGGCCTTCGCGGATGGCCATCTGTTCCTGCAATGGCTTGAGCTGGCCTTGAAGGATGACAATCTGTTTTTGCAGAATATCCAATTCAGATTTGCGCTGTTCAATCTGCGTATTAATGACGGAGAGTTGGTTTTCCCGGTCCAGGTTCTGAATGCGAAGAAGGTTCTTCTGCTCCGCAATCTGGTCAATATAGCGATCCTCAATGCCTGCAGTGTCGATTTCCGTTCCGTTGACAAATGCCAACAAACGCCGGGATTTCAGATCCCAGATGGTTTTCTGGGTTTCCAGCTGTTTGAGTTCGGCTGTTGCATCAGTGTGATCCAATTGAATGAGAGTTTGGCCCGCGTTGACGATCTCACCTTCTTCGATATTGATGCTGCTGATAGTGCCGCCATCAATATGCTGGATGGTTTGAACTGTCCCTGACGGGATCACTTCTCCGGAGGCAACGGCAACTTCATCAATTTCTGTGTGCTGCGCCCATGCGATGAAGGAGAGTAGCCCCACGAAACTGAACAGGATCGCGATCCGAAGCAGTGACGACGGACCTTTTTCCTCAAGCATGATGGATTGCCCAAGACGTTGGGTTTCAGGTTTCCCCTTCTCCAGTTTCTGGGAGATGGTTTTGTACTTTTCCTGATCAATGGCAATGAATTTAAGTGATTTGCCCATTACGCGCCCCCAAAGAGCATTGGAATAATTGTATCTGCCGGTCCGATTGTCTGGATCATGCCCCGGTTCATCATGATAACCCGGTCCGCAGCCCGCATATGGCTGGGGCGATGGGTGATAATGATAACGGTGGCCTTCCCACGCATTTTCTCAACAGCCTCCAGAAAGGCTCGATCACCGGCATCATCAAGCGTGTTACCGGGCTCATCGAAGATGAGGATCTGGGCGTTGGACAGAAGTGCCCTCGCCAGATTAAGGCGCTGCTGGAAGCCAGCGGGAAGTTGCAAAAGGGTCTGATCCCCGATGCGGGTATCCAACCCTTCCGGCAAGTTGTTGATATCCTCGGTCAGGTTTGCCCATTCGCAAACTTCCAGGATCTGTTCTTCACTGGCGGTGTTCTTGCCGAGCAGCAGGTTCTGGCGGATTGTTCCGTGGAAAAGCTCACAATTCTGGGGCATGTAGCCAATGGATTTGCGAAGTTCCAGTGGATCAATCTGACGAAGGTCAACCCCATCAATGGCAATGCGTCCAACCTGTGGCTGGTAAAGTCCTGCCAGCAATTTAACAACTGTCGATTTACCGGAACTGTTAGCACCGACAAGTGCAACGACCTCACCCGGTTCGATCTGGAAATCAAGGCCCATGACGGCTGGATCCTGATCGGCAGAATAACGGAAACTGACACGAGAGAAATTAATCCGGCCCTGGAATTGTTTGAGCTTGGAAACCGTGTAAGGGTTGCTTTCACTTTTTAAGGTGAAAAGCTGGTTCAGCCGTTTGATGCTGATGCCGATCTGGTTCAGCTTGGTCAGGGCAAGGAACACACCCTGTGTCGGGGATAGCATGCGCCAGATCAGAGCCATGGTAGCGACCAAGGCACCCACAGTCATGCTTTCATCCAACACCTTATTAATTCCGAAGGAGAGGGTCAGAATACCGGCTGAAATCATGACGACATGCGCAAAAGTCTGGGCAACTGCCCCGATCATGTTGTTGCGAATACCAGCAATTGCATTGCCGGTGGAGAGATCCCGATACCGCTCCAGCCAGATTTCTTCTGCGCCGAGCTGTTTGATGGTCCGCACATTATTAAAGCACTCAGTCACAAAAGCGCCTTTACCGGCAGAATGGCTGAGATCTTCTGTTGTCCGTTGTTGGATGATTGGCAGGATGATCAGGGCCGCAACGATGTAGAGGACAATCATAACAATTGGGATCAGAACAAGAGAGCCCCCGATCAGGCCGACCGCTAACAGGAAAATGAAGACAAATGGAATTTCCAGAAGTGCCATGGCCATGGGACCGATGAAAAATTCCCGGATCATGTCAAACTCCCGGAACCGGGCCAGTTTGGAGCCGAGGGAGCTGCGTTCTGTTTGCTGAACGGGTAGGGACAGGATTTTCTGCAGAACTGTTGTCCCGACGATATAGTCCAGCCGTGCCCCAATATAGGCCAGCATTTGTCCCCGCATCAGGCGGAGCATGATGTCGCAGATAAACGCGATCAGAATACCCAAGATCAAATATTTCAGGGTTTCCTTGGAGTTTGCCCCAATGACCATGTCATAAACGGCCATGATAAAAAGCGGCGTTGCCAGCGCCAGGATATTCAGGACAAAGGTGATCATCATGATCTGGCGGGTCAGGGGCTTGAAGCGGTCAAAAACTGCCCGGAACCAATTCTGACCAGAATTCCACTGACCGATTTTTTCTTTCGGCGTCGCCTTAAAGAAAAAGGCGGTGCCGCTGCCTTTCAAATCAGCTTTTTCCAGAACCCGATATTCCTGGGTTTCCGCATCAAACGCATGAATGCCGCTATCCCCAACGGACAATAAAACCTTCACGGATCCATTCTCTGGGTCGAAAACGCAGGGGAATAGGCGCGGGTCAATCTTGCTGATCTTGGTCGTGCGGCTGGTGCTGTCAAAATGCAGGTTGGCAAGGGTGCTCTGAAAATCCAGGAGATCCATCGTCGTCTTGAAATGAGGCATTGCCTCCATCACCTGTGCAGGCTCACCGCGCCAGCCCAGTGCATCCAGCAAAGGGGTGATGCAGGCCGCATATTGGGTATCGCGGCCCCAGTTGTTCGCGCCAGCATAAGCGGCTTTTGTCGTCAGGAAACTCATGGCTTAACCGTCCTCAAGTTTGAAACCTTGGACGGGGCTGGTGGCTTGAACTGCACCAGATTTTCCATCGGGGTCTTGATCAGTTTATGATCGAGAATGCGATAACCATTATCGGCAATCTTCACCAAGGATGGCCGCAAGCTAACCATAATGACGGTGCTTTTGCCTTTTTGATCCAGCAGGAATTTTTTCAGGATTTCGTCCCCTTGTGCATCAAGGGAGGTGTTTGCCTCATCAAAAAGGATAACATCCGGGCGGCTCACAAGGGCGCGGGCAATAGCGATCCGTTGACGGATCCCGCCAGGCAATCCATCGGCGGCGCCATCACCAACGATGGTATCATACCCGTAAGGAAGGCGATGGATCACATCATGAAGACCCAGCTCTTCGGACAGCTTCATGGCTTCATCAATAAAGTCGCCTTTGCGGAAGGTGGTCAGATTTTCCATGATTGTACCGTGGAAGATCGCACCGTTCTGCGGAAGATAGGCAATCCGTTCGTGAAGATAATCTTCTGGCAGGGTGGAAATGTCTTCACCGTCCAAAAGAACCCGCCCCTGATTGGGTGTCAATAACCCCATCGCGAGCCACATAAAAGAGGTCTTGCCGGTGCTGTTGCGGCCGACAAGGGCGCTGGTGGAGCCGGGCTCAAAGCGACAGTTTAAGCCTTCGAACAGGACAGGGTCCTTGTCGGAGTAGCGAAAATCAACGTTTTCGAATTCAAGGGTTGCACCGGTACTGACGGGACTTAGGACGCGTTCTGTATCCTCGTTTCGCGCATCGCGCTGAATTGCCATCTTGGATTTTTGCGGCAATTGCAGCAGGGTGTTCACCCGCTCCTTTGCGAGCTGAATATTCTGATAATGGGTCCAGACACCCATAGCCCGCATTAAGGGTTGCAAGGCACGACCAGACAATAGTGTACAGGCAGCGAGCCCACCGATGGAGAGTTGGTTATCAATGACAAACAGCGAACCTGCGGCCGCCACACTGACCAGTGTCAGCTGAGAGAAAAGTGCTCCAAGACCCTGGGCCACATTATTTTGGAACGTCACATTCTGTAGCACGCCAGCTGTTGTTTCCTGGAGGCGTTCATAACGGCGGACCATTTGCGCCTCAAGCGCGAGACCCTTCACTGTGTGGATGCCGGTCAGGACCTCAATCAGGAAGTTGTAGCGCCGATCCTCCCAAATGGATTTCTCAGACAGGGATTTCCGCAAACTCCTGCCGACAATCAGGGTAATTGCACTGAAAATGATGAGAAGTGCCAAGGGGACAACGATCAGGATGCCGCCGATATACCAAACCATGCCTAGGAAAATCGCGGCAAAGGGCAGATCGACAAAGACGAGCACGTTACTGCCGGACATGAATTCACGAAGCGAGTCGATGGCGTTAAAGCGATGGATATAAACACCTGCCGCTTCACGCTCGTAATGGCCGATATCTGTATTCAGGGTGTGTCCGAGCGCCCGGCAGCCGGCAATATGCTCAAACTTGGCGCCGGCGTAAGCAGTTATGTAGGACCTGGCAAGGCGGAAGAAAGCCTCCAGAAGAAGGGCGATCCCGACGCCGATGACCAATAGACGTAAGGTTTCAACCGCCGAGTTGGGGATGATCCGATCATAGACCTGTAAAATCATGATGGGCAGCGCCAAAGCCAGAATATTGAGCGCCGTTGACGACAGAATAATATCCAGTCGAGTCTTGCGCGCAGTCGGCAGGCGCGATGGCCTGAGACTTGGCTTATCGTCTTTCAGTTTTTTAACTGTCACTCGTGGTTCACCCGGGTTCTTAGAAACAAGCTTTGTCTGGCTTTGGTAAAATTTTACCTAACCTTCGTTAACCATATTCAAATTTAAAGATTTAATTTTCGTAAAAATTTGCACGTTTTTGTGGTAAATTTTATTCAAGGCTGATTTCGTTAAATAATTGTAAAATTTACCTTATTTTTAGCCAAATGCTGATAAATTTTAGGCAAATATTAAGGGTTCTTTAAGGCTTTTTTCCTCATGATAATGCGAGCTAATTGTGCCGAAACCAGGCTCTCTAGCGTTGAATTGTTGGGATCATAAATTGCGAGAAGCGTAATGAGTGACACGAAGAAGCCTGCTGAAACTTCACCAGATCAGGATCTGGCGGACCTTGCTAATAACGTTGCCAAGCAGCGGAATGCATTTGCCGAAGACGAGATGAATACACAATCCTCCTCTCGTCTGGATGAGGCGGATCAGTCACTGGGTGCCCTGCATACAGGGAACCAGTCCCAACATGAAGAAGTAGTACTCGCGCGCGAGGCAGGCGCCCCGGAGCATGAGGACAGTGCGCGCCAAGAGAATGATCTTGAAGAAAATCCGGATGTTGTGGCCCTTGATGCCAGCAATAACGGTCCAGATGATGCCGGAAGTATCCAAAACGATCTTGCAGATCTTGCGGCTAGTGAGCTTCGCGAAGAAGATCGAGAAGTTGAAGACTTAGCTCTCTCACCATCAGATTTGCTGAATGAAACCCGCTTTGGGTTTGAAGAGGACAACGGCGGACCAGAAAATATCAATACGAGACCTGAGCAGCCTGCGGAAGAAGCGGTCCAGAACCAGCTTCAGGCCGATGATGATCCTGAAGCAATCGACAATGGCGCCCCAGAAAAAGTTGCGTTGGATAGCCAGACAATTTCTGAAGATGCCGCGATCGGTGACGTCGTCGGTCAAGTGTCCGCTATCGATCCAGAAGGCGATACGCTGACATTCAGTCTTTCTGACGATGCAGGTGGCATGTTCACGATTGATCCGGACAGTGGGGAAATCAAACTCGCTGGCGGTTTGGATTTTGAAAGCACCGAAAATTATTCCGTCACTGTTGATGTATCTGATGGCGAAAACATCACTCAGCAGACCTTTACTATCAATGTGGGCGACGTGAATGAAGTTGTTCATTCCGTAGCGCTGGATAACAACGCGATTGCCGAAGATGCCTCCGTTGGTGATGTGGTTGGGACTGTTTCAGCCGTTGATCCAGAAGGTGGGGCGTTGTCCTACAGCCTCAGTGATGATGCAGGGGGCGTGTTCACGATTGATCCGAATAGCGGGGAAATCAAACTCGCTGGCGGCTTGGATTTTGAAAGCACCGAAAATTACTCCGTCACTGTGGATGTATCGGATGGAGAGAACGTCACCCAGCAGACTTTCACGATTAATGTGGGTGATGTGAACGAGGCCGCTCATTCTGTGGCACTGGATAATAACGCGATTGCCGAAGATGCATCTGTTGGTGATGTGGTTGGGACAGTTTCAGCCGTTGATCCAGAGGGCGGAACCCTGTCTTACAGCTTCAGTGATGACGCAGGTGGTATGTTCACGATCGATCCGAACAGCGGGGAGATTAAGCTCGCTGGTGGGCTCGATTTTGAAACCACAGAAAACTACACCGTTACTGTTGATGTGTCCGATGGCGTTAATATAACCCAGCAGACCTTCACGATTAATGTGGGCGATGTGAACGAAGCTGTTCATTCCGTAGCACTGGATAACAATGCGATTGCCGAAGATGCATCCGTTGGTGATGTAGTTGGGACAGTTTCAGCCGTTGATCCAGAGGGCGGAGCGTTGTCCTACAGCCTTAGTGATAACGCCGGTGGCATGTTTACGATTGATCCAGACAGCGGGGAAATCAAACTCGCTGGCGGTTTGGATTTTGAGACGACAGAAAACTACTCGGTGACGGTTGATGTATCCGATGGCGTCAATGTCACCCAGCAGACCTTCACGATTAATGTGGGCGATGTGAACGAAGCCGCTCATTCCGTGGCGCTGGATGATAATTCTGTCAACGAGAGCGCCAATATTGGGGATGTGGTTGGAGTTGTGTCCGCCGTCGATCCTGAGAATGAAAGCCTGTCCTATAGTTTCAGTGATGACGCTGGAGGTCTGTTCACGATCGATCCGAATACAGGTGAGATTAAGGTTGCGGGCGCCCTCGATTACGAGACGACCACAAGTTACAACGTCACTGTCGACGTTTCTGATGGCGTGAATACGACGACGGAGACCTTTACCATCAATATTGATGATAATCTGTCGCCTGTACTTTCCGGTGGTGGGAATTCCATCGAGATTCAGGAAGCTGGTGAGGTTGTTGATCTCAGCAACATGGATATGTTCCCAGATTTGCACACATCTGGTGATGCAGAGCAACGGATTGGTACCGAGCTTTTTGAGGAGATGGTTTCTGACTCCGAAAATCTGACCATTAACTATCAATCCAGTGTGACAGTCACTTTCCAGGGTGAAATTGCGGGCTATCGGAATTCGATCGGTGCCTATCAGATCAGCAATGATGGAACGATTACCGGTGCTGACCTGCTGTGGGGGGACGCGTCTAGCGATAAGCTTGAGGCTGGTGTCTCTCAAGCGACCTATGACGGGATTGAAAGCGGGTCCACGCTGGGCTTCTTTGTGATTGCGGATGGTTTTGGCAAGCTGCCAGGGGAGTCTTATACAGGGGATGGGAACAGCTTCCCATCTGAGGGGAACTGGATGTTCGTCAGCCCTGATTTTGATCCAAATACCCAAAACCCTGCGGATCATCTGTATAATATCAACACTGATAACGGTGTTCCGAAATTGATCTTTGTGGATGGGGATGGAGATATACATACCCAAAGTGGAAATGTTTACCATTCCACGAACCAAGAAGAGTTCAACCCAGATAGCAATGAAGATATGCGGGAGCATTTCATTGCGGGTGTGGACCAGGAAAATGGCGTCCTGAATTTCGGATTTGAAGACCTTTATAATGGCGGTGACCATGACTTCAATGATGGCATGTTCAGTGCAGAGATTGATGTTCGGGATCTAATGGAAGCGCCGAACCCTCTATTTTCGAGGGATGCGGACGGCAACTCTTCTTTTGAGATTGAAGATCTGGATAGTAGCGAGCTACAGCAGGTTGTTGTAACCGTTACCGATATTCAGGATGGCGATACTCTGTCCTTAAGTGGGCCCTACAAAATCGTCGATGGTATGGTTCAGACCTATGATGGACAGGAAACCGGTATTGCGATTTCGATCGATACGGTTGGAGATACCACGACCCTGTCTTTGAGTGGGGATGGGGATCTGGATCACTACGAAGCGATTGTCCAGAATATCAACTTCTCGAATACGTCAGGCAGCTATGACATCGCTGGTGATCGGTCCATTACTGTTGTTGCAACGGATAGCGACGGGGAAGTTTCCGAACCACTTGAGACCGTGTTCAGTATTGCTGTTGACGAAGCGGTGCATACAATAGAGTTGTCAAACTATAGTATCGTGGAAGATGCTGAGAGTGGGACATATCTCGGCACGGTAACATCCATAGATCCTGAAGGGCGTGAGCTGTCTTACACCTTGAGCGATACTGCTGGTGGCCGGTTTGAAATCGACACATCTACCGGTGAGATCTGGATGACAGGGGAGCTGGATTATGACGCAGCAAACTCTCACAATATCACTGTCGGTGTCAGCGACGGGGTCAACACCACCTACCAGATGTTCGAGATTAATGTTATTGAAACGATGGACGGATCTGCTGGTGAAAACATCATCGGAACCGTACATGCTGACGTTCTGACCGGAACGGAAGAAGCCGACTTTATTGACGGCTTGAACGGTGACGATGTGATCTATGGCCGCGGTGGTGATGACACCATCGAAGGCGATAACCAGGAAGACCTGGTTTATGGCGGTACTGGCGATGATGTGATTGACGGTGGTCGTCAGGATGACACCCTTTACGGCGAAAGCGGGAATGACTCTATCGATGGTGGTTTCCAAAATGACCTGATTTATGGCGGCAGCGGTCAGGACACCATTGATGGCGGCAAGCACGATGATACGATTTATGCTGGATCTGATGATGATTATATTTTCGCCAGTGAAGGTGATGATGTGGTCTATGGTGAAGCCGGGAATGATATTTTCGAGTTTGGTCTTGGAGATGGACTAGACAGTTTCTCAGGTGGTGACGGTGGCGGCTGGTCCGATACGATTGTCTTATCTGATGGAATGCCTTCCGGTGATATCGGTGACTGGCTGACCCTGACCAGCGGTACGGTAGAATCCACCGCAGATGGAGAGATCTTCCTCTCTGAGGATGCGGCGGGAACAATTACATTGGACGATAATGCTGTGCTGACTTTTGAAGGTGTTGAGAAAATCGAAGGCTAGACTCTTTTATCATCTCAGGGCATTATGCTTTTGCTGTTTGTGTTCAAACGAGATCAGACCTGAAAGCCTGCGCTTGTTCGACTGCAAATTTTTAGTGGGAAATAGTACTATGGTATTATATTCTCTCTGAGCCGCAGGGGGATGGCGGCTTATTTTCATGGGTAGGGCTTTCACGGCTATGACGTCTGATGGCAACTTACATACCGTCCTTCGGGATGCTGTTGACCGGGCTACAGATGCAATTGTGATCTACGGTAAGGATGGCAACGTGCTGTTCTGCAACCGCAGATTCCGTGACCTTTACCGATATCCTGAAGAATTTTGCAGCGAGGATAAGACCATCGTGGATCTTATTCGCCATGATCTGCAAACTGGTATCGTCGACCCGGATCAAACTAGCTATATGCGTAATCTGGACCGCGAAACAGGTGAGGTCAGCGACGGTGAACCTTACTCCAGCTATTTTCTTGAACTGACGGATGGGACCCAGCTGCATATTTCAGAATATGAACTGGACGATGGCAGTCTTGTCAGTATTCAAAGAGACGTCACGGACCTGAAGAGCCAGGAGAAAGAAGCCCGCTGGAATGCGGAGCTATTCCGATCTGCATTTAACATGAATGCGAGTATCTGCTCACTGACTGAAATGGAGACAGGCCGGTTTTTGGACGTCAATCAGAATTGGCTTAAAACAATAGGGTTCGAGCGATCAGAAGTTGTCGGCATGACAGCTGATGAATTGGGTCTTTGGGCTGGACATGGTGGTCGCGACATTTTCATGCAGCAGATCCGGGAAAATCCAAAGCTGAGAGATTTCAGGACCACCGTGCTTGGAAAAGAAGGTCAGAACATCGATATCATCATGAACTCTGAGGTTCTGGAGATCGATGGGCTGCAATATCTGTATATTTCTTGTTGGGACATTACAGAGAAACTGAAGACAGAAACTGAGCTGTCTCTCAGCCGTGAGCGGCTTTCTGATTTTAACAATATCAGTTCGGACTGGTATTGGGAGACGGATTGTCTGTTACGCTACACCTACATCTCCCCAAATGTTGAGGAAACGTCCGGTATTTCTCCAAAAGATTATTTGGGGTCAACCGTAGCGGATGTGCTCGGCGCTAGTGGGCGAAATCAGGCGGCGCTACGCAATATTTTCGGGCTGATGACTGATAAAAAGCCGTTCCGCGAGCATGTTGTCTATCGCTTTAATACGAAGACAGGGGAAAAACGCTGGATGCGGGTCAGCGGATTACCTTTCTATGATGAGCATGGCCGGTTTGCGGGTTATCGCGGGTGTACTGCAGATGTCACTGATCAGGTCAAACTGCAGGAACGGATCAAGGAAAGCCAGAAGCTGGAAGCTGTCGGAAAATTAACCGGCGGCGTTGCCCATGATTTTAACAACATGCTGGCCGTGATCCAGGGGAATGCGGAAATGGTTCTGGAGGCGATTGAGCAAAGTCATCCAGAATTGGTCAATAATCTGAAGGCAATTATGCGCGCCTCAGATCGGGGTGCGACCCTAACAGAGAATATGCTCGCCTTCTCCCGTATTCAGCAGCTGGATCCGAAGGTTGTGGATCTGGATCAATTTGTGAAGGCAGAGCTGGAGACCATTCGGGAGACTATGGGAGCTGATATCACAATCCGAACAGAATGTGACAGGCAGCTATGGCCGTGTTCAGTCGATGCGAAGAAACTTGAAAACGCCTTGATCAATATTTGCCTGAACGCAAAGGACGCCATGCCCGAGGGCGGGACGCTGACTCTTGAAGCGCGTAACATGGAAGTTGATGAGACTTATGCGTTGATGGAAAAAGAGGTTGAGCCAGGAAAATATGTCTCCCTGATCATCAGTGATACAGGCTGTGGCATTTCCCCTGAAAAACTCCATCACGTGGTTGAGCCCTTTTATACCACCAAGGATATGGGGAGTGGCGCTGGATTAGGCCTTAGCATGGTTTATGGGTTCGCCCGTCAATCCAAGGGGAATTTCTCTATTTACTCAGAGGAAGGGATTGGAACAACAGTCCGTCTGTTGCTGCCAGTTGCTGAGAGCGTCGGAGCGACACAAGGTGAAACGCAAGCAGTTCAAGACTAATTACTTTGCTGCAACTCCCCATTTATTTTCCTGTCAAAACCTGTTAGATCAAGCCAGCATTTAAGAGAAATGACTGGTGTGGAGTGATATGGCTGAAACTGTGGCCCCGACCCAAGAGATTATTCAGGATTTTAAAGACGCGTTCGAATTCCTTGAGGAATGGACCGATCGCTATGGCTACATCATTGATCTTGGCAAGAAACTGCCCCCTTTTCCAGAAGAGTTGATGGTGGATGAAAACCTGATGCCGGGCTGCCAGTCTCGGGTTTGGCTGATTTCTTATATGGAAGGAGATCGGTTGCGGTTTAAGGCGGCAAGCGATGCGATGATTGTCAGCGGACTGATCGCCCTGATCCTCGGCGTTTATGACAATCATACACCCCAGGAAATTTTAGATACCGGCTCTGATTTCGTGGAAGAGCTGGGTCTTCAAAAACACCTGTCGCCCTCACGCAGCAATGGCCTTCATTCTTTGGTCAAGCATGTGATGGCGGCGGCCAAGCGGCACGCAGGCTAGTCTGATATCTAAATCCCCTCTGTTCCCATGGCAATAAGCCTTTCGTGATTGATCTTGGCAGTGTAGATTGCGAGACAATCAAGAAAGAACTGCACAAAAGTGCTCTGGGGAAGCTATGCCAATAAAACGTCTGATGATCGCAAATCGGGGTGAGATTGCGATCCGAATTTTCCGAACTGCACGAAATCTGGGAATGGAAGTGGTCGGGATTGCCCCCAAAGATGACCAGGATGCGCTGCATGCCCGAAAACTCCCCCAAATTGCAGAACTAAGCGGCGAAGGGACACCCGCTTATCTGGATATCGAGGATATTCTGACCCTTGCCAAAGCGCATCGTGTTGATGCCATCCATCCGGGCTATGGGTTTCTCAGTGAAAATGCGACCTTTGCCAAACGATGCCAGGAAGAGGGACTGATTTTTATTGGTCCCGATGCAAAGACCCTGGAAAGGTTGTCAGATAAAAGTTCAGCACGGTCATTGGCGATTGAGGCTTCTGTCCCGGTTCTGGCCGGACGGAATGAGGCCACCAGCCTTGAAGCGGCGAAAGCGTTTTTTGAAGATCTGGAGAGCGGCAGCGGAATGTTCATCAAGGCGATTGCCGGTGGCGGTGGCCGGGGTATGCGACTGGTGACAGAGGCTTCGGAAATAGAAGAGGCCTATGAAAGTGCGGCGCGCGAGGCCAAGGCATCTTTTGGAAACAGCGATCTTTATGTTGAACGCTATATGCCTGATGCCCGCCATATTGAAGTGCAAATCCTGGGTGATGGGACAGACGTCATGCATTTCCACGAGCGCGAATGTTCCCTGCAAAGGCGAAACCAAAAAGTTCTGGAGATCGCCCCGGCAGTCGATCTGGTGGCGTCTGTTAAAAAGGCGCTACTGGAAGCGGCGCTTCGGATGGCTGACAGTGTGTCTTATAAGGGGCTTGGGACTTTTGAGTTTTTGGTCTCAGCCAACGATGACAGCTACGCCTTTATGGAAGCGAACCCGCGCATCCAGGTTGAACACACAGTCACCGAAGAGATCCTGGGTGTGGATCTTGTGGAGGCCCAGCTTCGGGTGTTTGCAGGAGAGAGCCTGAAAGCCCAAGGGTTATCTGACAGGGAGCCACAAGGTTATGCCATTCAGGCGCGGATCAATGCTGAGCACTATAATAAAAAGGGTCGGCTTTTGCCCTCGGGTGGGGCAATCAGCCGAAACGAAGTGCCGCAGGGCCGTGGGGTTCGTATTGATAGCGCGGCTTTCGTTGGCTGGAAATCCAACCCCCGCTACGACTCGCTGCTTGCCAAACTGATCGTGAGTGATCCTCGGGGCGATTATCAGGATGTATTATCAAAACTGGATCAGGCCCTTGGCGAATATGAGATTGAGGGAGTTAAAACCTCTATCGGGTTTTTACGGGCTTTGATCCAGCAGGAAGCCGTTCGAAAAGGTCCGGTGACGACGAATTTCATCGACGCCCATCTGCCTGATATTCTTACGCGGATTGAGGAGCCGAAATCAATTCACTCTGAAATCAAAGATGACGGGTTAGAGACGCAAAAAAGCCCTGAGATTTCCGATAATGCTGTTCTCGCCCCGCTGCCAGGCACGGTTGTTAGTTACCTGGTTGCTGCGGGAGATGTGGTTCGCAAAGGCCAGGAACTTGTGGTTCTGGAAGCCATGAAGATGGAGCATCTGATCCTGGCACCCCACAGTGGCACTGTCACCAGTCTGCACTTCAAGGCCGGGGAAACCTTGAATGATGGCAGTGGCCTTTTGCATCTGGAGCCGAGTGAGGATCAGGCGGAAGATGAGGCTGTAACTGAGGATCTGGATCTTGATCATATCCGACCGGATCTCGCAGATTTGCTGGAGAAGAAACTTGCGCTTCTGGATGAGGCGCGGCCCGAAGCGGTGGCCAAGCGGCGGAGCAAAGGCAAAAACATGATCCGGGAGAATATTGGTCTTCTGGTGGATGAGGGGAGTTTTTCTGAATATGGCGGGTTGAACCTGGCGGCACAAAGATCCCGTCACAGTGTTGAGGTGCTTGAAAAAATCAGTCCAGCTGATGGTATGGTTTGTGGAACCGGCTCTGTCAATTCGGATCAGTTTGGAGAAGAGGCCTCGGCGGTTGCGATCCTGGGATATGACTACACCGTTTTTGCGGGCACGCAAGGCGGTATGAACCACAAGAAAACCGACCGGATTCTGCATCTGGCTGAAGAACGGCGGCTGCCGATTATTTTTTACGGAGAAGGTGGCGGCGGGCGGCCAGGTGATACAGATATATTCGCCGCCTCCACCCTTGATGTGCCGACCTTTCAGACTTATGCGCGGATGTCAGGGCTTGTCCCACGGATCGCGATTGCCTCCGGCCGTTGCTTTGCTGGAAATGCAGCCTTGATGGGGGTAAGCGATATTCTGATTGCAACCAAGGATACGTCTATCGGAATGGGCGGGCCTGCCATGATCGAAGGCGGGGGCCTTGGTGTTTATACGCCTGAAGAAGTGGGGCCGGTATCGGTGCAGGGACCAAACGGGGTGATTGATGTGCTGGTTGAGGATGAAGCCGAAGCCACGAAAGTCGCCAAGAAGGTCCTTTCCTATTTTCAGGGATGCGTATCAGAGTTTGAAGAACATGATCAGCGGGAGCTCAGATTTGCTATCCCGGAGAACCGGCTCAGGGTCTATGATATTAGGACTGTGATTGATCTGCTGGGCGATAAGGGATCAGTCCTCGAACTCAGACCGGAATTTGCCAAGGGCATGCTGACCGGCTTTATGCGCATCGGGGGGCAGCCAGTCGGCTATATTGCAAATAACCCCAAACATCTGGGCGGTGCAATTGACGCTGATGGTTCAGAAAAGGCCGCCCGGCATATCCAGCTATGCGATGCCTTTGATATCCCGATCCTTAGCCTTTGTGATACGCCCGGCTTTATGGTGGGGCCTGAGGCTGAGAAAACAGCATTGGTTCGTAAAACCTCCCGCCTGTTCGCTGCGGCCGGCAGTATTACAGTTCCAGTCTATACCTTGATCCTTCGGAAAGGATACGGGCTTGGCGCGCAGGCTATGGCTGGTGGCTCCATGCATGTTCCTTTTGTAACGCTGGCCTGGCCAACAGGTGAAATGGGACCTATGGGCCTTGAAGGAGCGGTTCGGCTCGGGTTCAAGAAGGAGCTGGCAGCGATTGAGGATGAGGCGGAGCGTCAAAAGACGTTTGAAGCCATGGTCGCCAAGGCCTATAAGCGAGGCAAGGCAACAAATGCAGCAGCCTTCATGGAAATTGACGATGTGATTGATCCGGCAACCAGTCGGGAGCGATTGATCCAGGCCATCAAGGCCAGCCATTCTCCTACACCACGAACTGGTAAGAAGCGCACCTTTGTTGATACCTGGTAAGGGAGTTGATCACCGGTAATAGTCTGCCTGGTGGATAAATGGCTCTAGCCTGGTTTTGAAATGGGTGATGAAATCCTGCAATAGAAGTGAGCGGGGATGGAATTTGGGGTAGAGGATATCAAGCCTGAACAGGATCTCCGGCTCAAACGGTCGGGCGATCAGTCCCCGATTGGTATATTCCGCCGCATCAATGGAGCTGACGATCGCAGCGCCAACCCCCTGCATAGCCAGAAGGCATGCGGTTGCAAATTGTCGCACCTCTACTTTCACATTCAAGGTGACCCCGTTTTTATCGAATACCGATTTTACCCGATGAAAGAATCGATTTTCCCTATCTTGCACGATCATGGGCATATTGTGTAAATCACCGACCTGAATGACCCGTTGTCCCGCCAACGGATGCTGCGGTGACATCACGCAGAGGGTTCGAATATCCAAAGGTTCATTCTGAACGGCAGTATGCCCTTCAAACTCGTCCGCAACTCCGATGTCATATTGTTGAGCGGCAATCCATTCCCGAACCCTAAGGCCAGAGCGGGTTTGAATGGAGAGCGTGACGTCATCACGGTCTTTTAAAAATTCAGCAATGACGGTTGGCATCAGGGATGTGGCGAAGCCAGAAAGGCAGGCTAACCGCAGATGACCAGCTTTTTGGTTTCGAATATCTTCGGATAGGCGAGAAAGATGTTCGAGATTCGAAACGGCCCGATCAACCTCCTCAAGAAGGAATTTGGCTTCATAAGATGGATAAAGACGACCTTGTCTTCGGTCAAACAAAGACAGGCCCATAGACTCCTCAAGGCTAGCAATTAAGCGGCTTACAGCCGGTTGTGAGATGCCGAGCATACGAGCTGCGGAGGTCACGCCGCCAGTCGACATAACAGCCCGGAAAGCTTCTAATTGACGAAGACGAATCATAGAGGTTGTCCATATAAAATTGGTCTGTTCATAACATCATGTTATGGTTCAATTCAAAGCCTTTATCAAGAGTGAAGAAAAATGAACCCTAAACGGTAATAATTCGCACTTGTCATTAAACGGTCATTGAAGGAAGTCTAAATCCCCCTATTGTGTAGCGGGGGGAGGATAATTACCTCCGTTGACAAACAATGAACCGCGGCTCACCAAGAGCCTCAAAATGACGTAGATCAATAGGGAAACGATATGTCTATTTGGAAAAAACTCGTTGTGCCTGCAACACTTGCGGCACTGGCTGGCAGCACGGCAATCGCCAACGCTGCGACGGAAATTCACTGGTGGCACGCCATGGGTGGCACGAACGGTGAACGTGTGAACAAGATTGCTGACGATTTCAACAAGTCTCAATCAGAATATAAAGTTATCCCGACTTTTAAAGGAAACTACACTGAAACAATGACATCTGCGATCGCCGCTTTCCGGGCGAAAAAGCAGCCACACATTGTGCAGGTTTTCGAAGTGGGTACAGCAACCATGATGGCTGCCAAAGGCGCCATTTATCCGGTTGAAGATGTCATGAAAGATTCTGGCATTGCATTTGACAAATCTGACTACCTGCCTGCAGTGATCAGTTACTACCAGACACCTGAAGGTGATCTGCTGTCCATGCCTTTCAACAGCTCCACACCAGTGCTGTGGTACAACAAAGATGCTTTCAAGAAAGCTGGCATTTCTGAAGTTCCAGCAACCTGGTCAGAAATGAAAGATGCTTCTGACAAGCTGCGGGCAGCTGGTTACAAATGTGGCTTCTCATTTGGTTGGCAGTCTTGGGTCATGGTTGAAAACTTCGGCGCATGGCACAACATCCCAATGGGCACAAAAGAAAACGGCTTTGCCGGTTTCGACACAGAATTTACGTTTAACAACGATGCGATGAAGAAGCATTGGACAAACCTGGCCAACTGGTCAAAAGACGGCACATTTGCTTATGGCGGACGTCGCGGCGACAGCCTTCCAATGTTCATCAACCAGGAATGCGGAATGTGGATGAACTCTTCCGCTTACTACGGTTCCATCAAATCACAGGCAAAATTTGAGTTCGGTCAGTCCATGCTGCCATACTACAAAGATCTGACAGATAAACCACAGAACTCCATCATTGGTGGTGCAACACTTTGGGTTCTGAAAGGTCAGGATCAGGGCGACTATAAAGGTGTCGGTGAGTTCCTGAAATTCATGTCTTCACCTGAAATCCAGGCTTGGTGGCATCAGGGAACAGGTTATGTTCCGATCACTAAAGCTGCTTATGAGTTGTCTAAAGAGCAGGGTTTCTATAACGAAAACCCAGGAACAGACACCGCGATTAAGCAGCTGTCTCTGAACACACCAACACCTGCGTCTCGCGGTATTCGCTTCGGTAACTTCGTTCAGATCCGTGATGTGATCAACGAGGAAATGGAAGCTGTCTGGTCTGGTGAAAAAACACCAGAAGCTGGTCTCGAAACAGCTGTAGAACGCGGCAACGCACTTCTTCGCAAGTTCGAAAAAGCAAACTAAATATTTTGCCTCCGTAATCCCGTCGCTTGAGTTAAACTCAGCGGCGGGACTTGTCTTACAGGTTATTATTTAGATGTTAAAACGTGTTCATTTCTCACCATCGGCTTTGCCCTTTCTGTTGGTCTTTCCGCAGATCGCAATCACGCTGGTGTTTTTTATCTGGCCTGCCAGTCAAGCTCTCTATCAGTCCATGCTGGTAGAGGATGCTTTTGGGCTTTCCACCCAGTTTGTCTGGTTCCAGAATTTTGAAGAGTTATTCAGTGATCCGCTGTATTGGGAAGCCTTTGAGCGGACATTCATTTTCTCTTTCCTCGTCGCCTTCACGGCAATGGCTTTTGCGCTATTGCTTGCTGTGATGGCGGATCGGGTCATAAAGGGATCTGGAGTTTACCGGACTCTCTTGATTTGGCCCTATGCGGTTGCTCCTGCTGCGGCAGGTGCCCTGTGGTTTTTCATGTTCAATCCATCGCTTGGAATACTTCCGTATCTCCTTAGCTTCATTGGGTATGACTGGAACCACAAGATAAACGGCAATGAGGCCATGGCGCTGGTGATCCTGTCGGCTGCCTGGAAGCAGATTGCCTATAACTTCCTATTCTTCCTGGCGGGACTTCAGTCCATTCCAAAATCTTTGATTGAAGCGGCAGCCATTGACGGCGCCGGACCCGGTCGTCGGTTTTGGACGATTATGTTCCCGCTATTGTCGCCAACGACTTTCTTCCTGCTGGTCGTTAATGTCGTGTACGCCTTCTTTGAAACCTTCGGGATTATTGATGCGCTGACGGCGGGGGGACCTGCAAACTCCACCCAGATCCTTGTGTATAAAGTTTATAATGATGGCTTTGTTGGATTGGATCTTGGCGGTTCGGCTGCGCAATCGGTGGTGCTCATGGCAATTGTTGTTGCGCTGACTATTGTCCAGTTCCGCTTTATTGAGAAAAAGGTGTCTTATCAATGATTGAAAATAGACCCTTCCTCAAATTCATGGAGCATCTGGTCCTTATCCTGGGTGTGCTCGTTGTCGCGTTCCCCCTGTGGTTGACATTTGTTGCCGCAACCCATGATGCAGGACGCATGTCCGAGCTACCGCTACCGGTTTTGCCCGGAAGCCACTTTTTTGAGAACCTGAACACGCTCTTAGATAGTGGCCTCAAAGGGGGCGATGGAATTGGTATTGGCTACATGCTTGTCAACAGTTTGATCATGGCCCTGATGATTGCAATCGGTAAGATCATCATCTCGCTGATGTCAGCTTTTGCTATCGTGTATTTCAAGTTCCCTTTCCGCATGTTTTTCTTCTGGCTGATCTTCATCACCTTGATGTTGCCGGTGGAAGTTCGGATTTTGCCGACCTATGAGGTGGTTGCGAACCTTGGCATGCTGGATAATTACTGGGGACTATCAGTTCCGCTGATTGCTTCAGCCACAGCCACCTTCATGTTCCGGCAGGTATTCCTGACGATCCCGGATGAGCTTTTGGAGGCTGCGCGGATTGATGGGGCAGGACCGTTCCGGTTCTTCAAGGATATCTTGATCCCCATGTCGCGGACTAATATTGCGGCTTTGTTTGTGATCCTCTTTATCTATGGCTGGAACCAGTATCTTTGGCCTTTGTTGGTGACAACAGATCAGAGCATGTACACCATTGTCATGCAAATCGGTCGGATGTTGGAAGCCGGTGAAGAGGCGCCTCAGTGGCATTTGATTATGATGACAACCCTGCTGTCAGTTATTCCGCCTGTATTGGTGGTTGTCTTTATGCAGCGCCTGTTTGTACAGGGCTTGACGGAAACAGAAAAGTAAGACGTGAAGGTATGAAATGGCAAGTGTAACGCTTGAGAATATTCAGAAAACCTATCCAAACGGCTTTAAGGCCATCCATGGTGTTAATGTGGATGTAAAGGATGGGGAGTTCCTAGTTCTGGTGGGTCCGTCAGGCTGTGGTAAATCAACACTGCTTCGGATGATTGCAGGGCTTGAAGGGGTGACCGAAGGAAGTCTCAAAATTGGGGACCGCGAGGTCAACAATGTTGAGCCATCCCAGCGGGATATCGCCATGGTGTTCCAGAACTATGCGCTTTATCCGCATATGACGGTCTATAACAACATGGCCTATGGTCTGAAAATTATGGGTTTGAGCAAACAGGAAATTGCGGAGCGGGTACAGAACGCGGCGTCTATCCTTGAGCTGACAGAAGACCAGATGACCCGTAAACCCCGTGAACTGAGCGGTGGCCAGCGGCAGCGCGTGGCCATGGGCCGGGCCATCGTGCGTGAACCGAGTGTGTTCCTGTTCGATGAGCCGCTTTCCAATCTGGATGCTAAACTTCGGGTTCAAATGCGGGTCGAGATTAAACGCTTGCAGGAACGCCTTGGCATTACCAGCATCTACGTAACCCATGATCAGGTCGAAGCCATGACCCTTGGGCACCGGTTGATGGTGCTCAATGGCGGGAATGTGGAACAGCTGGGAACACCAATTGAGCTTTATGAAAAGCCAGCCTCCCTGTTTGTGGCTGAGTTCATTGGCTCGCCAGCTATGAACATTGTCGATACGAAAGTGAGCGATAGCGGCGCTGAAATCGCGATCGCTCAAGGGATCAATCTGCCAGTTGGCGGCGAAGGCCTGAAATCTATGGCGGGTAAGCCTATTAAGCTCGGCGTTCGGCCAGAGCATCTGGAGATTGCAAGTTCAGAGGCAGGGGCACTGCCACTCACTGTCACTTTGGTTGAACATCTGGGTGCAGACACCTTGATCCATGGGCATTTTGGTTCAGACCAAAATGATCTGACAGTTCGCTGCAGCGGGACGCAGGCAGTTAGGGTCGGCGAAATCCTGCCGATCGCCATTACGCCCGATCATATCCATCTGTTTGACCCGGTCACGACCCGCCGGATCGACATCTAAAGTTTTGGGGTGCAAGGGGGGGAGGTTTTATCCTCGGATAGGCCACCTTCCCTTGTAGGGTTTTTCGATCGCCCGCTCCATCATTTCCAGCCGGTCCTGGCCATAGAACATATCCCCATCCAAGAAATAGGTTGGAGATCCAAAGACAGAACGCTCAATGGCTTCCTTGGTATTCTTTTCATATTGAGCCAAGACATCAGCAGTCCGGGCAGTTTCCATCAACGCCATACCATCCAAATCAGCCTCGGCGCAGATGTCCAGCAGCGTCTGTTCATCATCAAGGTCGGCGTCCTTCGCCCAGTGGGCATGCATCATGACATTTGTCAGCTTCCGCATATCAGCACCTGACTGATCTGCTGCGATCAACAGGCAGTTGGAAAGGGTGATGTCGTTGGCATGGTGTGTCGGGATAAAATCAAGGATTTCGAGCCCCCGATATTCTGCGGTCCGGGATATTTCCCGGCCAAAGAAATAGTCTTTATGCGCCTGACTGCGCTCTGGCATTGGTGTGGCACCCGCAGCTGGAAGCGTTGCCCGAAGATCAAAGGGGACATAGCGAATTTCCAGATTATGGCGACTGGCGATGCGGTGTAATTCTTCATTGCCGAT
>NZ_JABBYJ010000002.1:300000-442637 GCF_012932565.1 Sneathiella limimaris | reverse complement strand
TAGCTCATAAACTCTAACACCAACGCGGGGTGGAGCAGCCCGGTAGCTCGTCAGGCTCATAACCTGAAGGTCGTAGGTTCAAATCCTACCCCCGCAACCAAAACACAAAAACCCGCCATTAAGGCGGGTTTTTGCGTTAATGGCCCAAAGGTAGCGTAGTTAAATTCTACTAACAAAACCAAATGTATCAACGTCTGAAGAAGAAACGCTAAGCTGTTTGGGACAAAGCTCAGATAACCGTAAAAATTCCGGAATGTTGCAGGTAAAATTCTGCAGTCATTGAGTACTCTTGTGCGAAAATGGAGTCAAAACGAAATTGAATGGGGAGCGCCAAACCGTCTCCGCGTTCTCCGTACGCTCATAGGGGGCGATAAGAGAGTCCTTGACCCCAAAAACGGCGTCGGTGGAAAGATAGGGGTCACCGCTAACAAATATATGAGTGACCAGCTTCTGATATCCGGGAGCAGTCACAAGAAAGTGGGTATGTGCTGGGCGGTAGGGATGGCGGCCCATAGCCTTCAGCATCTCTCCGACGGGGCCGTCATCGGGGATTGGATATGATACTGGTCGGATACCGATGAAGCTGTATCGGCCATCAGATCCGGTCGTGAAGATCCCTCGGTTGTTCCATTTCGGTTGTTCGTCCGGCTGCTGCACATCGTAAAAACCCTCTGCGTTGTCCGACCAGACGTCAATCCGCGCCCCTTTGATTGGATTGCCGTCAAGATCGGTCACACACCCTTCATAGAGGCAGCTTTCTCCCTTGTCCTCAAGCGTGATCCTCGCGCCCATTTCTCGCTCTGGTGCACCAGCGACATGAAAGGGTCCGAAGACAGTGTTTTCCGTTGCACCTTCGGGACGTGGGTTGTTGATCGCATCCACCAGCATGGAAAAGCCGAGGACGTCGCTCAGCAGAATAAACTCCTGCCGCTCGCCACTACATTTCTGCCCAGTGCGGGTCAGGAAATCGACAGCATGTTCCCATTCTTCCTGCGTCAGTTCGACCTCCTTGGCAAAATTATGAAGATGCCGGATTAGAGAGGACATGACTTCTTGAACACGCGGGTTCGAGGTGTTGCTCGTGCGGGAGTTGACGATCTCGTCAGAACGGTCTTTTCTAAAATAATTCATACTTACCTACTTTTTATGAAAACCAGCAATTGTGCGATAGCTTGCAGCGACCTCTTCAAGTTCCTCTAGTGTGATTAGATCTTCGACTTTATCTTCTGGTCCAGTAACACGGGCATCGGCGATATCCAGCACCCGTTCCGGCCCAGATTGGCGGTTGGAGAGGACAATCCGGCTGGTGAGTGGACGGCGGATGTCCTCGTAGGCTTTGAGGCCACCCGGGCCAGGGTTTGCAGCCAATTGGTCGGCAAGGGAGCGTGCATCAAGGATCGCCTGTGAAGCGCCGTTTGCCCCAATTGGATACATCGGATGGGCGGCATCCCCCATCAGCGTGACGCGCCCATCGGTCCAGAAATTGATAGGATCGCGATCGACCATGGGGAATTCTGTGACTGTGTGGGTCTCCCGCATGATCTCCACGATGTTCATGTCCGGTAAGGTAAAGCCTTCAAAGGCAGCAATGAAATCGCGTGTACCTTCACGGTTCCAGTCAGCATCTTCGATATGGCGTGGTTGGTCGACCCGGATCTCGGCAACCCAGTTGGTGAGTGCGTGGCCATATTTCCGGGCTTTCTCGCTGATCGGGTAGGTGACGAACTTGAGGTCGTGGTTACCGGCAATGACCATGGTGAGGCCATCCGCAAGTTTTGCGGTCTTGGTTGCACCACGATACATCATTGTCCCCTCATAATGGAGCGGACCCTCATCAGGATGAAGTTGTTTGCGGATGTTGGAATGAAGCCCGTCTGCGCCTATCAGTAAATTACTTTCGAAGCTGCTGCCATCTTTGAAATGAAGTGTGACGACATCAGTGTTTTGTGAAAATTGAATTACTTCCTTGCCTGTTTCGACAGCATCTGGCCCGAGTCGTTCCCGCACCGCCTTCAGCAGCAGCAATTGTAATTCGCCACGGTGGATGGAATATTGCGGTGCCTCGAACCCTGCCTCGACATTGCGCGGGTCCGACTGGATCAGGTGACCAAAGCGGGTGCGATACTCAATACAGCGGGTCCGGATTGCAATCTCTTCCAGCGCGTCCTCAAGCCCAAGGCCGTATAGAACAGCAACGGAATGGGGCATAACATTGATACCCACTCCCAAGGGTTCAATTCTGCTGACCGCTTCGAACACCCTGACATCAAATCCTTTTTCATGAAGGCTTAGAGCTGCTGTCAATCCGCCGATCCCGGCACCTGCAATCGCAATCTTCAGCACTTTTGGCTCCTCAAAATTGCACTTTTTTGATTATGTTTATTTCTATTTTTTGAAGTATATGCTGGTTGCTGATTAAATCAATTCACTGACGCGACAATAAATTATACATTTTCAACATTTATCTGGTGGGGTTCTCTAAATATGCTGGATCGTGATCTCTATGTCCTTGGCGATGCCTCTGAACATTTTGGTTTTCTGAATTGCGAGAAAATCTCTGATCGCGAGCATATTCATGGCTGGCGGGTGCATGATCATTTCCACGAAGGTCTAGCCCAACTTTTCTTTTTTTCAAATGGTACTGTTGAAGGGCGCGTGGATCAAACGGAGGTCCTGATTAATTCACCAGCCCTTTTGTGGCTCCCGGCGCTTTGCTCGCATGCCTTTGATTATCAGGAAGGTATGGAAGGCTGGGTCTTGACGGTCACGACGACAGATGTCGTGCGGTTGACCAATGATATCTCTTGGCTCGGACACTGGATTGACAAGCCTGTGGTTTTGAAAGAAGACAATCTCGAAAACATGCTATCCGAAATTCGAACTGTGATGGCTTGCATTGAACGGGAACATCAATACGTGACTGAGGAGAGAAATGTTACTCTGGAGGCTTGTTTCCGGCTTCTTCTCACTTATCTCTACCGTAGCTTGAAGCAGCAATTTGGCTTGCCGGAAATATCGAATGGGCGGCAACACCAATTGCTGCTGGCGTTCCAGTCGTTGCTGGACACCCATTCCCTGAAGCAACGGACAGTAACGGAATATGCTGACTTGTTGTCTGTAACGCCAACGCACCTTTCCCGCACGGTCAAAGGGATCACTGGAAAAACAGCTGGTGAACTTATTCAAGACCGTATCCTATTGGAGGCAAAACGCAGGCTCGTCTTCAGCAGCACACCAATTTTCCAGATTGCGGATGATCTGTGTTTTTCGTCTGCTGCTTATTTCTCGAGATTTTTTCAAAAGCATACCAGCCAGACACCGGGTGTTTTTAGAAAACATTTTCGGTCCGATTTGTCTAATGCCTTCAACAATGACGAGGAATAAGGATGCCCATGCAACCAGAATGTCAAAACCCGCCAACTGGCGGGTTTTTGCGTTAATAGCCCAAGGGCAGCGTAGCTAAATCCTGAAATCTTGATAATCAACAATCGGAAATGGTTGATGTTCTTGCAGATCGTGTGGCCTCGCACCTATGAGGCGATGCCTGCCGCCACATGACAGGGTTGTTCGTAACTGCATTAAGGTGTGCATTTTCAGACTGTTGAAAGCTAATCAGAGTTGGTCCAAAATTTTTTCATTTTTTTTTGAACCGAATTGGAACTGGGTGCGACCAAAGGGTATCACAACATGATTTGAGGATGATCAAAATGAAAATGTTTAACGTTACTACACTTGTTTCCGCCGCTGTTCTTTCTGTTGTTGCCTTTAATGCAATGGCTGCTGGTTCCAACGGTCCAAAGCCACGCTGTCCACTTGGACAAATTGCAGTTCTGGAGCAGGGCTCCTGGCACTGTGAAGAAGCAAAACTGAAAGCCAAAGAAACCACTCAGCGCAATACTTCAGCAGCACCAGCAGCAACACTGCAGAAAGCCAAAATCAAATTGCCAGACTATGCGGTTCTGGGTGCAGCACGGAAAATGGGCACAACAGATACCTTTGTTGTTCAGGTGAAAAACATGGGAACAGCAGGTGCCCCACAAGGTGTGTTGTTCGGCCAGCATTACCTGAAAAACAACCAGTCCTGGGGTGCAGATGCCATCATTCCACCTCTGGCGCCAGGTCAGGCCAAAGCAATTACGATCACTATTCCGCCAACCAACTATGAGCGTGGTGATCGGATGGTCTTCACAGCTGACTATTTCAAGCAGCTTGTCGAAAGCAACGAGAACAACAACAAATACGCAATGACTTACAAATAAGACCCAGAACTGACTGATCTCTCCCACCTGTCAGGTCTTCGTAGAAAAGCCCGGTCTCAACACCGGGCTTTTTTGTATTTCAGAAATTCGACGGCACTCAATCGGGGCGAAAGTGTTTAGGTTTAATCACCTCAAAATCTATAAGCGCTTGAATAGAAGAATTCCGGGGTTGTTGCCTATTTAGCTAACTTCATTTTCTCGAAGCCTTATTTGACTTCTCATTGAAGCGGATCAAACGCGGAGCTTTCAGAGTACGAAATATCAGTATATCCTGTTAAAAAGATCAAGTTGATCGCCTGCAAAACGATAATAAAAATGGAGGTTATATAATGGGGGAAGTGAAGCTGACATTTTGTCTGAGACGAAAGTCAGGAATGACTGCAGATGAATTTCATTCATATTGGCAAGAGACCCACGGGCCATTAGTTCGAAAACTGAAAACTGCATTGGGTGTTTATCGATATACACAAATCCGTCATGTTGAGTGCGAAATTGGAGCCGCTATGGGTGCGGTCAGAAACGTATCGGTTCCTTTTGATGGTGTCGCAGAATTATATTGGCGATCGATGACGGAACTAGAAACAGCTTTACGATCCACCGAAGGTCGCGAAGCGGGCCGCATATTGCTGGAAGATGAGCAGCGGTTTATTGATCTTGAAAATTCCCCAATTTGGTTAAACGAAATAGAAGATATCTTTAATGAGGAGGCGAGATGATGCGCGTCGAGCTAAATCAACGGGGTTCAATTGCTGTCCTAAGTTTCGCTAATCCGCCAACTGGTTATATGGATGGCGAAACTGAAGAACAACTCAGCTCCTGCCTGGATCGAATTGAAGAAAATGATGATATTCGTGTAGTTATTCTGACAGGCTCCCAGCAGGATGTTTTTATCCGACATTATGATGTTTCCGTTTTATATGAACGTAGCTTGAAAATGGCTGAGAAAGGGTTGTCTTTCTCCATTGAGCGACCAGTTCCAGAGACTTTGTTTCACATTTGTCTCAGGCGGATCGAAGCGATGCCAAAGCCTTTTATTGCCGCCATTAATGGAACAGCTATGGGGGGTGGGTTTGAACTCGCGCTCGCCTGTGATTTACGTCTGGTTCAGGACGGGCCCTACGAGTTAGGGCTTCCGGAAGTTAATCTCGGAATTTTGCCTGGGGCGGGAGGCACTCAGCGTCTTACCAGGTTGATTGGAGAGGCTAAAGCTTTAGAGCTGGAGCTTTTGGGGCGAACATTTGGTCCCAAGGAAGCTGTCATAATTGGTGTCGCCAGCGAATGCGTTGTTGGAGATGTCATGAACAGAGCTATGGAAATAGCAGAAACGCTTTCCCAAAGGTCACCTAAAGCAATTGGTCATATTAAAAAACTAATCAAGGGCGCTGCGCGCACAGACCTTGATGTGGGGTTGGCGAACGAGCGGACATTATTTTGTGATTTGATGGTCGATGACTATGCACTCCAGGAAATGGGGCGGATGGCTGCGGGTGAGCGTGATATCCAGGACCCGAAGCTGGCTGGTTTCAAGAAAAGTGGAGAGGCGTAATCATGGCAGAGCAGAAAATAAATGATGCTCAGGTATATCTGCCTGATCTATGGGCCACACACGCTAAATTTTCAGCCCATAAGGAGGCCGTAATCTGCGGCGCTGAAAGGCGACTTTGGGGAGAATTCGACGCAAATATGAGCCGAATTGCAAATGCGTTGTTGGCCCGGAAAATTGGTAAAGGACATCGCGTTGCGGTGCTTATGGGAAATTCGGTCGAAACTCTAGAAATAATGTATGGAGTGGTACGAGCCGGTGCGTGCGTTGTCCCTCTAAGTGGTATGCTGACAGCGTCCCAGATTGCTGGCTTGCTTGATGATAGTGAAGCCTGCATGGTCATAGCTTCATCTGAAATGCAGGATCGAATTGATCAGGTTCGCAGTGATTTAAAGACAGTAAAAGAAGACTATTATGTGAGCGTCGATTTTGAGGCTCCGGGATGGCTCAATTTTGACAATTTTCTTGAGGGAATGTCCACCGACATGCCAGCTGTCCAATATTCCCTGCAGGATGAGTTTAACATCATTTATAGCTCGGGAACGACGGGCTTGCCCAAAGGGATCGTTCAAACACATAAAGCGCGCCAGCATTGGTCTTATTCAAATGCTATTGAAATGGGGTTTCAGGCAGATAGCCGTGCGATGACGACAACAGCACTTTATTCGAACGGGACTTGGCTAATGATCCTGCCTGCTCTCTTTGCGGGTGGAACGATAGTGGTCTTGCCAGAATTTAGCGGCAAAGCAGTACTGGAAACCATTCAAAGGGAGAGAATAACACACAGCTTTATGGTTCCGACACAGTATATAAACACGCTCGCAGAACCTGATTTGGAAAGTTATGACCTTAGCAGCTTACGTTCATTACTCTGTGCCGGATCGGCTCTTCGTCCAGATACAAAAGCTGAAGTTTTAAAGCGGATCACTCCAAATCTTTATGAGCTTTACGGATATTCAGAAGGGTTTGCCTCTATGTGCCGTCCCCATATGCATGCCTTAAAACATAATTCAGTTGGAACTCCTGTTTTGGGGTTCGATGTGACCATACTGGATGATGACGGAAATGAACTGCCAGTTGGGGAGGTAGGTGAGATCACAGGAACAGGCGCTGGTATGATGCAGGGCTATCACAATAGACCAGACGCCACAGCGGAACTCATTTGGAAATGCCCTCGCGGTAAAACATGGATCCGCTCAGGCGACATAGGGAAGCTTGATGAAGACGGGTTTCTTTATATCCTGGATAGAAAAAAGGATATGATCATAACCGGGGGGCTAAATATTTTCCCAGCTGACATAGAGGCAATTATTGGAGAGAACGAAAGTGTCCAAGACGTCACTGTCATCGGGGTACCCCATGAAAAGTGGGGCGAAACTCCAGTCGCCCTAATTATTCCGGAAAAAGGTGCTGTTGAAGACGATATTCTTCGATGGGCGAATGAAAGACTGGCCAAGCATCAGCGACTGGCGGCTGTCATGTTTCGTGAGGAATTTCCCCGAAATGCTCTTGGAAAAGTGTTGAAGCGCGTTCTTAGAGAAGAGTGGAGCGCTGAGCATGGAAGTTTTTGATGGCTAAAGAAAGCAGATATATGAAAACACGGGCTGATTAAGCCCGTGTTTTCTTACTTCAGTACGTGTTTTTTGCCTCAGGGTCAGGCTTCAAATCGGTCTGCATTCATCATTTTTGACCAAGCTGCAACAAAGTCGGATACGAATTTTTCTTTAGCATCATCCTGTGCGTAGACTTCTGCATAGGCACGCAAGATCGAGTTGGAGCCGAACACCAGATCGACGCGGGTAGCAGTCCATTTGACCTCGCCCGTTTTGCGATCCTCAATATTATAGAGGTTCTTTGCAGCAGGTTTCCAAGCGTATTTCATATCCGTCAGGTTGACGAAGAAATCGTTTGTCAAGGCACCTTCACGGTCTGTAAATACACCGTGTTTGGAACCTCCATAGTTGGTGCCCAGGACACGCATACCACCGATTAGAACTGTCATTTCAGGGGCAGTAAGACCCATCAATTGAGTTCTGTCGAGGAGCAGCTCTTCTGCAGTAACCGCATAATCCTTTTTCAGCCAATTACGATAACCATCTGCGACCGGTTCTAGAGAGTCGAATGAACTCGCATCCGTATCCGCATCTGTCGCATCTCCGCGGCCTGGCGTGAATGGTACTGAGATATTGTGCCCGCCTGCTTTTGCAGCCTGCTCAATGCCCACATTACCTGCCAGAACGATCATATCCGCGATACTTGCTCCAACTTCACTTGCAATCGGTTCTAAAACAGAAAGAACTTTTGCTAGTCGGGTCGGTTCATTACCTTCCCAGTCTTTTTGAGGGGCCAGACGGATCCGAGCTCCGTTCGCACCGCCTCTCATGTCAGAGCCACGGTAGGTGCGGGCGCTATCCCAGGCGGTCGCAACCATTTCACTGATGGAAAGACCGCTAGCGGCTATCTTTGACTTGGCAGCTTCCACATCGTAATTGGTTGGACCGTCTGGAATTGGGTCTTGCCAGATCAGGTCTTCTGCAGGAACATCTGGGCCAATATAGCGAACTTTTGGTCCCATGTCCCGGTGCGTCAGTTTGAACCAGGCTCTCGCAAATACCTCTGAGAAATAGGCGGGATCTTTATAAAACCGCTCAGAAATTTCCCGATAAATTGGATCTTTAATCATGGCCATATCCGCATCTGTCATAATTGGCTTACAACGGATGGAGGGATCTTCCACATCAACGGGCATGTCTTTTTCGTCAATCTCGACCGGTTCCCATTGCCAAGCGCCAGCTGGGCTTTTTTTCAATTCCCATTCGTGATTGAACAACATTTCGAAGTACCCATTATCCCACTGAGTTGGGTGAGTTGTCCAAGCGCCTTCAATACCACTTGTCACGGTGTCTCTGCCGTGGCCTTTGCCTGAAGGGTTGCTCCAACCAAAACCTTGATTTTCAACATCAGCTGTTTCTGGATCAGGTCCTAGTTTACTGGCATCACCGTTTCCGTGTGTTTTGCCGATCGTATGACCGCCCGCAGTCAGGGCTACTGTCTCTTCGTCATTCATTGCCATGCGGGCGAAGGTTTCTCTCACCTCTTTGGCTGTTTTCAACGGGTCGGGTTTCCCGCCGACGCCTTCTGGATTGACGTAAATCAAGCCCATCTGTACCGCTGCCAGCGGGTTTTCGAGCGACTCGGCATTGTCGTCGTCGTCATAGCGTCCACGTCCCAGCCACTCTTTTTCAGAACCCCAGTAAACGTCTTTCTCTGGGTGCCAAATATCTTCACGGCCATATCCAAAACCAAAGGTTTTCAAGCCGACAGCCTCATAGGCAATGGTTCCGGCCAGAATCATAAGATCGGCCCAAGAGATTTTATTGCCATATTTCTTTTTGATTGGCCAAAGTAAGCGGCGGGCTTTATCCAGGCTAACATTGTCCGGCCAGGAATTGAGGGGGGCAAATCTCTGATTGCCAGTACCACCGCCGCCACGGCCATCTGCCAATCGATAGGAGCCAGCAGCATGCCACGCCATCCGGATCATTAAACCTGCATAGTTCCCCCAATCGGCAGGCCACCAATCCTGACTATCTGTCATCAGGGCATGAAGGTCTTTTTTTACAGCCTCAAAGTCGAGTTTCTTGACTTCTTTTCTGTAATCGAAATCTTCACCAAGTGGATTAGTCTTGCGGTCATGCTGGTGCAAGATGTCTAGATTGAGGGCGTTCGGCCACCAGTCTGTGTTGGATTTTCCGGTTGAGGTGATCCCTCCATGCATCACCGGGCATTTTCCTGTGCTCATTTTTGATCTCCTTGAATAGGATGGCATTGATTGAGATAATGTTGGATTTGTAAAAATCGAGACTCGTTACGTTAATTTTGAGGGGCCATCTGATAAGTATCTCCCTCAAAACTTTTGGGACGCTCCCATAAATATTCATGAATTGAGAAAACAACTGTTTGGACTATGGGCTCGAGTAGACCTATGCTCACAGCCGCGACCAAGTTTCCTGTCAATACATAAGCAACAGTTGTGGCGACCAGAATATGAAGTAATCCGTAACTCGCGGTTTTGAGTGCCAGTCGCATATATTCCTCCTGCTCACTTGTTGCTCCTGTTTCCGATAGAGGAAATGTAAGACTAGGAATGGAATGAGTAAAATTGAATAAATGTAAGTTCATGTTCAATTTTTTTGAACATCACATATTTTTTTGTTTTAATGTTTTCGCAATTCTATGGCGGAATTGCTTAGTACCTGCTGCGTTGAACATGACATTAAGAGGAAAAAATGAAGTTGTTAAATTTGGCGGCATACCCCTTTTACGGCATGCAGGTCTTTTCAAAGTCTAAATCCTTTGAGAGAAATCCTATAATAGGAAGCGAATGGCTAAATCGAAAAGGTTTGCATATCAAACGCGTTGAGTATGCGCAGCGGCTATCTGATTTCAGAAGAAAAACGTTGGGGCAGCCACTCTCTAGTGAGCTAAAGCTATCATACGAAACAAATGGCTTTGTCCAGATAAACAATTTTCTGCCAAAATCCACATTTGAAAGTCTTAGGCGTGAAGTCGAAGAAACCGATTTTTTAAGATATGATATGCTTCAAGGAAGTACCATAACCAGAAGAGCGGTAACCGATAGAGCAGAACTTTCCTTCCTGCCAGCGATGAGAGAGTTTTGTTTTAGTTCTAAGTTTATCCAGTTGATGAGATATGTTGCTGGTGTCGGAGGGCAGCCATTAATTAGTCTTCAATCTGTCCACGCGAACCCGGTTACAAATGTCGATGAAAATGATCCGCAAACAGTTTTACATAGTGATACTTTCCATTCGACTTCTAAGGCATGGCTTTTTCTGCATGATGTTCATGAGGATGAAGGCCCGTTTTCATATGTTCCTGGTTCTCATAGAATGACAGAGCCTCGTCGAGATTGGGAACAAGAGATTTCTTTTAATTACAAGTCAATAAATAATGAGCATGTCCGCAATGGATCGTTAAGAGCATCACCAGAACTTCTTTCAGAGCTGGGTTACGGACAACCAAAAAAAATGTCGGTACCAGCGAATACTTTGGTGGTTGCTGACACGCATGGTTTTCACGCGCGCAGTCCAAGTTTTCAGCGAACAACTAGAATTGAAATGTACGGCTCGTTGCGTAGAAATCCATTTTGCCCATGGAGTGGAGGAGATTTATTCTCTATTCCCTTCATAGGTGGGAATTACAATCGAATAATGTTTAATGGGCTGAAGTTGCTGGAAAATGTACATATTGCAAGTTCACCATGGGTTTGTGCAGGTAAAGGCAAAGTCGATGAATGGCCAGTCCAGTTGCAAGAGGAGCATGAGGTGTAAGAGCGGCTATCGCTTCTTCTTTTGGAGGGATGCTGATTTATTTTTTTGATAGTTGTAATAATGTTTGTATTTTGAGAGGCATAGCTATTTGCTTCTTGCACAGATCGGAACTTCTTGCATAGAATTTGGTCGGGTAGGCGATGGCGTCGCCTGTGTTTGAATACCCGTTTTCCATCCTGAACGCCGGGATTTACTTTACCGTTGCTGCGGTGAGGAAAATCCTCTTCTCGCAGCAAGGCTGCTAGAAGGAAACCGCGATGGACCGTCCTGAATTTTATCAATTTCATCAAGGGGAGAGACAGCTCCCCTTTACTTCGACAGAGTATGATGCCCGGCTGCAAGGATTAAGAAGTGCAATGAGCCGAGAAGGTGTGGAGGTCTGCGTTTTTACCTCCATGCACAACATTGCCTATTATTCAGGGTTTCTATATTGCAGTTTTGGGCGTCCGTATGGCTTGGTGGTAACGCAAAATGAAAGTGTAACGATTAGCGCTGGTATTGATGCCGCTCAGCCCTGGCGCAGATGCCACGGAGATAACATCACCTATACAGATTGGCAGCGAAATAATTTTTGGCGGGCCATTCGGTCCGTTTCTGGTAAGGGGAAGGTCATTGGCTACGAAGGGGATCATTTGACCCTTGTCCAAAAGGCTTTGCTGGATGAGTTTCTCGACCCGGTAAACACGGTGGATATCGCACCGGCAACTATGCTCCAGCGTATGAACAAGTCGTTTGCGGAAATCGAACTAATTAGAAAGGGAGCAGCTGTTGCCGACGTTGGTGGTTATGCTATTCGGGAAGCCGTTCGTTTGGGCGCGCGCGAAATTGATGTGGCGATGGCAGGCCGGGACGCGATGGAACTTGAGATTGCTAAGCGGTTCCCAGACGCTGAATATCGAGATACCTGGGTCTGGTTTCAATCCGGCATTAATACTGACGGTGCGCATAACCCTGTAACTTCCCGGCAGCTGGAACGCGGAGATATATTAAGCCTAAATACTTTCCCAATGATTTCTGGCTACTACACAGCACTTGAGAGAACTTTATTCGTTCAGGATGTGGATCCCGCAAGTTTAAGCGTTTGGGAAGCTAATGTGGCTGCTCATGAATATGGGATGGGCCTATTAAAACCTGGTGTTTCCTGTGTGGAAGTTACTGAAAAGATAAATCGGTTTTTTGAAGAGCGAGATCTACTGCAATACCGTACATTCGGCTACGGCCACTCGTTCGGAGTTTTGTCCCATTACTATGGCCGGGAAGCTGGTTTAGAGCTTCGAGAAGACGTCGATACTGTTTTAGAAGCTGGAATGGTCATATCTATGGAGCCGATGCTGACAATTCCTGAAGGGAAACCCGGTAGTGGTGGATACAGAGAACACGACATCCTGATTATTACGGAGGATGGAAACGAGAATATTACGGGATATCCTTATGGTCCCGATTTTAATGTCGTTGGTTAGTTATCTTAAGAGCTGGTCGGTCTAACCTGATTTGGAAAACTTGATTAGCTCTCAAGTTTTCCAAGACATGGTGTATGCAGGTGTGCCGTTATTCGGCTTTCAAGAGCCAATCAGCAAAAATACGGGCTTTTTCTGAAGCTCTTGGGTGGATATTAAGATAAAACCCCATTGGAGAGGGAATGCTGTTTGGCACAAGCTGAACCAGTTGTTCGTCTTGCAATAACTTTCCTACCAAACGGTCCCATCCAAGAATGGCACCAACATCATCCTGTGCTGCCTGAAGGCCAATCATATAGTTGTTCAAATAAAAACTCCTGCCTTTGGGGCCCGGATACTCTAATTCATGAAACCAGTCCGTCCAGCTTGTCCAGACCGTGTCATCATTTTGAATATGAATAAGAGGTACATTTAACAGATCATTGATTGAGAGAATTTGATGGTCATCGGCAAATTGGCGTGATCCTATTGCGATGATATTGCCCTGAAAGAGCTTTTTGTTTTCGGAGCCCTCCTCCAGAGGGTTACTGTATTGAATACTAAGGTCGCATCGGGCAGTCATCTCAGGGATATCACTAACGATTTGCGAAATCGTGATGTCTGGGTGAGATTTCCAAAATTGAGAAATTTTCGGGATGAGCCAGAGTGAACTGACTGCAGTCGTTGTTCGTATCGTGACGTCGACGGTTTCTGGCTGGTCTTTGAGCAGTGTAACTGTGTCTGAAATGGTTTCGAACCCTCGTTGTAAGGCAAAAACTAGGAATGCTCCTTTTTCTGTCAGTTCGACACCTCGATTGCTTCGATTAAATAGCCGACATCCCAAATCGATCTCAAGCGCTTTAATCCTGTGACTTATCGCCGCCGGTGTTACATTCATTTCCTGTGCCGCTTTTTTGAAGCTGAGATGTCTGGCCGCAGCTTCAAAACAGACTAGGGCATTTATTGAGGATAGATCATATGGACTTTTCATTTTAAGAGACGCCTAAACATTAGTCTGCAATAGATCAATTTATACCCATCTTGACATTAGCTCATCTAATCTAGATTGAAATTTTATACTATTGTCAAAAATCGCGAAGGGGTCAAAAGTTTAAGTCACTGCGTTGGTAATCACATGGAATATTGCGATGGTGGCTTTAAAATCTTCTTTTGGTGACATGCTGACCCGTCATGTCTCAGGCTTTTCGCTGGAGCAGGACTTTTATACGTCACAAGCTATCTATGATTTCGATCTCGAACATATTTTTTATAAGCAGTGGCTTTTTGCGATACCAGCTTGTGAGCTCCAAAAGTCAGGGGACTTTGTTCTCCATCAGGTTGGAGCTTTTTCGGTAATTTTGGTGCTCGGAGAAGATAAGGTAATTCGGGCGTTTCATAATACCTGCCGTCATAGGGGCTCTGTTATATGCAAGTCGAGAAAAGGACGGAATCCAAAGCTGGTCTGCCCTTACCATCAATGGACATACGATTTGGATGGAAAGCTCTTATGGGCTCGAGATATGGGTGAAGATTTCAATCCAGACCAATATGGATTGAAGCCGGTCCACTGCCGAAACGTTAGCGGTTTGATTTATATTTGCCTAGCTGAAGTCGCGCCAGATATTGAGGTGTTTTCTGATGTGGCAGGACGTTACTTGGCGCCACACGATTTGGAAAATTCAAAAGTCGCATATGAAAGCACGATCATAGAAAATGCGAACTGGAAGTTGGTTTGGGAGAATAATAGGGAATGCTACCATTGTGGTGGCAATCACCCATCTCTTTGCCGAACATTTCCCGAAGATGCTCGCCTGATTGGAAATATTGGTGACGGCAGCATAGCTCCGTTGATGGAGCAGCATGTAAAAAGATGTGAAGCAGTAGGGGCTCCCTCCGCCCTAATTACTGCAAAAGACGGGAATTGGCGTTTTGTGCGACCGCCTCTGCTTGGCGCAGGAGAGAGTTACACGATGGATACTAAGTCAGCCGTTGAAATTCCAAACTCTTCAATCCCATTTAAAGACGCGGGGTCACTCCTCTATTTTAATCTTCCAACGACTTGGAATCATTTTATGGCAGATCATTCTCTGGTCTTTCGAGTATCGCCTATAAGCGCTACAGAAACGGAGATTTGTACAAAATGGTTGGTTCATAAGGACGCTGAGGAAGGGCGTCATTATGATCTGAACCGGCTGACAGAGGTATGGCTCTCAACAAATGCGGAAGATAAAGAAGTCGTCGAAAATAACCAAAAAGGGATTCAGTCACCTGCGTATGAGCCTGGTCCGTATTCTGAAATTCAGGAAGGCGGGGTCATCCAGTTTACGGATTGGTATATGGGTTTGTTGAGCCAGGAAGTTTTGGGCGAGTCTATGGTTGCTGCGGAGTAAGGTAATGTCTTCACGTCACAAGCCCAATTTGACCCTCTGGGACGATAAGGAATTGCTGGAATGCGTATCTTTTCTTCCTGAGGCACCTAACGTAATGACTTTTTCCTTTCAGGCGTCCTCGGGAGTGCTGTTTAGCTATGATCCAGGTCAGTTTATAACACTTGAATTGCCAGTGCCCGGTGGTCCTTTATATCGGACCTACACTATTTCATCCTCACCAAGTCGGCCCATGTCGATAACGATAACAGTGAAGGCCCAACAAAATTCTATTGGAACACGTTGGATGCTGGATAATCTCAGACCCGGAATGAAAGTGAAGGCCAGAGGTCCATCGGGAAGATTTTCAATCGTCAACAACCCTTCGGATCGGTACCTTTTTATCTCCGCAGGCTCCGGCATTACACCGATGAAATCCATGACAACGTATCTCTATGATTTAGGGCGGGAGCCTGATGTCATTTTTGTCAATTGTGCGAAACGACCGTCTGAAATTATTTTTAAAGAAGCGCTGGAGCATATGGCATCGCGGATTAAAGGGATTGATCTGAAGTGGGTGGTTGAGGAACCAGATCCTTTTCAGCCGTGGACAGGATACTTGGGAAGCTTCAACCAATTGATGCTTGGCCTAATGGCGCAGGATTATCTGGACCGTGAAGTGTTTTGCTGCGGGCCTGAACCTTTTATGCAAGCTGTGCGGGAGGTCCTTGCTGGTCTAGGTTTTAATATGGATCACTATCATCAGGAAAGTTTTCATGCTCCTTCGATTGAGGCTGACGTTGTACAAGAGGATGTTGTCCCGGACGAGAAAACTAATGCTTCAATTGAATTCTTGGCTTCGGATGTTTTGGCTCACTGTAAAGAGGCAGATAATATCCTGGTTGCGGCTCGAAATGCAGGTTTGGTGATACCATCAGGCTGCACCATGGGCATATGTGGAACTTGTAAAATTCGTAGGATAGAAGGCCACGTCCATATGGTTCACAACGGCGGAATAACCGATGAAGACATCGAGGATGGGTATATCTTGGCCTGTTGCTCCAATCCTATTGGCCATGTCAAAGTTGATGCATGATTGAAACAAAAAGTAATTTAAACAGTGGAATAAGAAGGTCATAAGCGGAGGTCGTATATGTCTAAAGATCCTATTCTACAGCCTTACAAGCTGAAGCACCTCACTTTGCGAAACCGGATAATTATGACTTCTCATGAGCCTGCTTATCCTGAGGATGGCATGCCTAAGGCGCGTTACAGGGCCTACCATGTGGAACGGGCAAAGGGAGGGGTTGCCATGACAATGACTGCTGGCTCTGCCGCCGTTTCCAAAGACAGCCCTCCAGTTTTCAATAACTTACTTGTTTATAAAGATGAGGTCGTTCCCTGGGTTAAGGATTTGACTGATGCTATCCATGAGCAAGGTGCGGCTGTTATGATCCAGTTGACTCATTTGGGAAGGAGGACCAGGTGGGACAAAGAAGATTGGCTTCCCGTAATTTCAGCCTCTCATGAGCGGGAGCCCGCACACAGAGCCTTTCCTAAAAAAGCCGAAGACTGGGATGTTGAGCGGATAATCAAGGATTATGCTGACGCCGCTGAGCGTATGAAAGCGGGTGGAATGGATGGGATTGAGTTGCAGGCTTATGGTCATTTGTTGGACCAGTTTTGGTCCCCGCTGACTAATGACCTGTCAGGTCCCTATGGTGGGGAGTTGGAAAATCGACTGCAACTGACTTTTGATGTGCTTACAGAGATCCGAAAACGGGTTGGACCTGACTTTATTGTAGGTATTCGTTATACGGGGGATGAGTCACTTGAAGGTGGCCTTACAAAAGAAGATGGCCTTGCAATCTCTAAAAAGCTAAAGGATAGCGGGCAAATTGATTTCTTAAATGTTATTCGAGGCCACATAGACACAGATGCGGGTCTTACAGATGTGATCCCAATTCAGGGGATGGCAAACTCTCCTCATTTAGACTTTGCTGGAGAAATTCGATCGGCAACTGATTTCCCGACTTTTCACGCTGCTAAAATTCCAGATGTCGCCACGGCGAGGCACGCCATTGCATCTGGGAAGGTTGATATGGTGGGGATGACGCGAGCGCATATGACCGACCCTTACATAGTTCAAAAAATTATGCAGAAAAGGGAGGATGATATTCGGCCTTGCGTTGGAGCGAATTATTGTCTCGATCGGATTTATCAAGGTGGAGCTGCCCATTGTATTCATAACCCGGCGACGGGCCGTGAAGTTTCCATGCCGCATGTAATTGAAAAAGCACCTCACCGGAAAAAGGTAGTTATTGTCGGGGCTGGGCCGGGTGGTATGGAGGCGGCTCGTGTCGCGGCGGAACGGGGGCACAATGTTGTTGTCTTCGAGGCAGCGAGCCAGCCCGGGGGACAAGTCCGATTGACCGCTCAGAGCGATCGCCGCAAGGAAATGATGAGTATCATTGACTGGCGCATGGCCCAATGTACGGCCAAGGGGGTTCATTTTTACTTTAATAACTGGGCGGAAAAAGAAACAGTTTTGAACGAAAAACCAGATGTCGTGATCATAGCAACCGGTGGCTTGCCTCATACAGATATTTTGGTTTCCGGGAATGAGTTGGTTGTTTCATCTTGGGATATAATATCCGGTGATGTAAGGCCAGGTAGCGATGTGCTTGTCTATGATGACGCTGGTGATCATGCTGCTCTCCAGGCTGCGGAATTGATAGCTCGCTCAGGCGCGAAAGTAGAAATAATGACACCAGACCGCTCTTTTGCTCCTGAAGTGATGGCGATGAATCTGGTGCCATATATGCGGACTTTACAGCAGTTGGATACGAAATTTACGGTAACGTACCGTTTGAAAGCGGTGGAAAGGCAAGGCAATCAATTGATGGCTTTGATAGGGAGCGATTATGGTGGAGTTTCTAAGAAACAACCGTATGACCAAATTGTCGTCAATCACGGCACAATCCCTCTAGATGAGCTCTATTTTGATCTCAAACCAAGTTCGGTCAATATGGGAGAAGTTGATTACAATGCGTTAATTGAGGGTCAGCCACAAGCAACTGTTCGAAATGAAGAGGGCCGATATCAGTTGTTCCGGATAGGAGATGCAGTCGCTGCCAGAAATACTCACGCAGCGATTTATGACGCGCTGCGTCTTGGAATGGCGATATGAGCCAACTAGAATGAAGCTTGAGATTATGAATTAAATAGTTTGCCTGGTCCTGCTCCTTTGGTGGCCACATCTGATAGAGTTAGCATATGCCAAAACAGAGCCTGGTTACTGGTAACAACGGGTTTATTAATTAGGCGCTCTGCTTCCTCGATAATGCCAAAACTGTTCACATTGGTGCAGGAGACAAAAAGCCCTTCAATATCGTCTCGTGACCCCATATCAATCAAAGCATTTAGCACAGATTGATCACTGATACGGGCTACCAGTGCTTCCTCCATCTGCTCGAAAGATCCAAATGCAGCAATGTCCAAGCCTTCGTTTTCAAGTAACTCTCTCATAGCCGCAGACACTTCGGCAACATACGGTGTGATAAAACCGAGCCGTTTCAGGTTAAGCTTTCTGAAGGCGGCGAGGACTGCTGTAATCGGATCGGATACCAGGGCATCAGGATGATGCGTTTGAATGAGCTTGCGAACTGTATCCCTACCGATAAAAGTCGCGCCCGAAGTACAAGCATATCCAATTACATCAAACTCAGCTGTTTTGGGTAACAGTGATGCTGCCATTGGCAAGTCAGCCTTCATTTGCATCAAGGTTTCAGGGTTCAGGTCGGCGCCACTTGGAATACGGCTGTGATAGAGGCGAATACTTGGATCGGTTAGAACTGAGCGAAATTCGGTTTCCAGTGTTTCATCCGCTTGCAGGACAATCAGGCCGAGGACAGCTTTGATATCTTTGGGGTCTTCAAGATCGTATGAGAGTTTCATGATATGGGTTTCCGATCGCAATTATCCAAGGATAGGTAATTCCTCAGGTGCAAGTCTGGACAAAAATCTTGGTGCACCATCCTGAATAAGAATGTTTTCCTCGTGAACCATGATTTTGCCATCTCCCAAAGACAAGCTAGGCTCTAGTGTTATGACCATGTTTTCTTCAAGAACCGTGTCATCAAAATCAATAAGGGAGGGGGCTTCCGTTAATTGCATTCCAAGACCATGTCCATAGCGACCAACATCGCCGGTGCTTTGGCCGATAACTTGCTGCATCGTTGCGTGTAAGTCTTTGCAACGAGTGCCGGGCCGGGCAACCTCAAAAGCTGCCATCGTCGCGTTCAAGAGGATTTTATATGCATGCTTCACGTGATCGCAGGCCCGCCCAAAAGCATAGTTTCGATCAAAGTCACAGAAATAGCCTTTAAAGGTAGCACCCGTGTCGAGCATCAGAATATCTCCTTCTTTAAGTGGGGTGCTGCTCGGTGGTGATATCACATCGGCATAGCCACCATCGCCGGCTCCTCCCACTAGGTAGGGAACGTCATCAGCCCCGTTGGTCAGTAGGTCCTTTTTAAAGGTGCGAAACACTTCATCTAACGGCATTCCTACCTGAAACAGGTTGGCGGCGTTTTCAAAGCTCGTGGATGCAATGCTGCAAATTTGCTCAATGAACTGAATTTCCGCTGGCGATTTGACCATACGTAAATGTTGAACTTCAGCTGAGACATTTACAAAAGAGATGTGTGGCAAATTTTGCTGTAAAGATTGAAAGTCCTTGAGTGGCATACGAAGTGAGCTTTCCCGGCCCATAAGCATACCAACCCTTGAGAAAGGTTTGAGGATAGAAGTTAGAAGAGACACACCATCATCTGTGGCATGAGGTGAAGACCAGGTTTGAATGTCATCTAACCATGTTTCATGCATGAGGGCACTGCCAATTTCAGGAACTACGGCAATTGGCTTTTTATTTTTTGGGATTATGAGAAACCAAGGGCGGGTAGGGCTTTGCCAAAATAAGGTGCGAAAACCAGTGAAATACCTCATTTCTGGCTCGCTTGTGAAAAAGAGAAGGTCAATGTTGAGCTTATGCATCATGACATGAGCTTTATTGAGCCGAGCTTCAAATTCAGAAACCGGAAAATCCCCACTAAACTCTTCAATCATCGCCAGTTGCCTCTTCAGACATAAATGTCAGGACGGTGGAGCTGCCAGTGAGGCTTTTCAGTGCATCGTGCTCTTTTACTGTTTTTAAGCCAGCTATTCCGGCGATACCTGACGGTGTGGAGGCAAGTCCAAATTCTTTAAGCCATTGGCAAGTTGACTGGGCCATTTCGTCGTCAATTGTCATAAAGTAATCGGCTTCTTTTGAAAGATATCGAAGCGCGAGGTGAGAGGGCTCCTTACAATCTAGTCGACCCATGTTGGATACCAGGCCGCTGGTCTTGACAGGTTTTCCTGCCTCTATGCTTTCGATGAGGCAGGGCGCTTCAGATGGTTCTACCACAATGATTTCCGGTGTATCTTGCCATAAGTAGCGGCACATAGCTGCCGCAGCGCTGGCTAGTCCACCAACGCCAGCTTGGAGAAACACATGGCTTGGTGCTTCTGCTAATTGATCTCCGATTTCGGCTCCCATTATCAGGTAACCTTCCATCACATCCCGGGCAGGTTCTGAGTATCCTAGCCAGCTACTGTCAGACAGTAGTTGCCAGTCGTTGTCTTGCGCGGCTTTTCGGGCCGCGTCCATGCTCGCCTCATAATCTGTGCCCTCCCGAACAACGACAGCGTTCTTCGCTCTTAATTTTTCAGCAAAGCTTTCAGGGACCGTTTCCGAGAGATAGACAACTGCGGTTGCGCCAAAAACGCGAGCACCTGCTGCCATGGACAGCCCGTGATTGCCAGCGCTGGCGCAGACAAATGTTGTCCCGGATAGGCTGTTTTCAGGAGTAAGTGAAGGCAAGTCTTCCATTCGGATCGCGGCCTGTTTTGCGATTGCAAAGGCGGCGCCAAGTGCTTTGAAACTCCCCAGTTCCATCCTGCCTCTCTCATCTTTAATGAAGAGTTTGGCAATACCTAGCTCATCCGCGAGTTCGGTTTTGTCCAAAAGAGGTGTCGTGTGACCAACTGGGCATTGTGACATGAGGTTTAGAGCCGCTTTCGGGTTTGTCACAATTGTGCCAGTTTCAAATCCGGCTTGATCAGATAAACCCTTCCCCCTGATAGGATTTGCAATTATCCGCATTGTACTTCCTTGCAATCTTGCTTGAGAATCACACTAGCGGGTCAGGTTATGAAAAGCCAGCCTTTGGGTGATTAAGAACTTGCTCGCAAGGTAAATGCAATTTTTCGTATGAAAGGCCTTTCTGATTTTCTATCTGTTAGGGCTTTAGAATGTGAATTTTCATCATAGTTAAAATTAGTAATAAAATTGCTCATTCTAAATTGTTTCTAAAAATTTAAAGAAATAAAATTCTCATATGATCAAAGTAAGTCGAGAAATACTTAATTTGACTATATTATAGTTGGATTAATGTATAAATCGTGATTCTATAACTTAAGTATATAGTTTAATTTAAGTGGTTCCTTGTGTTTTTTTTATTCGTGTACAAAAAAAACATTTTAACCGGTTGTGTTATTTGAAAAATATTGTTGTAATCACTTCCAACGTTAAGGGAGTCTACATCTAATAATTGGTACTTAAGAGTATGGGGGACCAAACTTGACTATGACAGGGGACGAGCAGGCGTTTGTAGAATTTGAACGCGTTCAAAAGAGCTATGATGGCGAGACCTTGGTCGTCAAAGATCTTAATCTGGCAATGCCGAAAGGCGAATTCCTAACCATGTTGGGCCCATCCGGGTCTGGTAAGACGACTTGTCTGATGATGTTGGCAGGCTTTGAAACTGCGACACATGGTGAAATTCGATTGGATGGACAGGAAATAAACAACATTCCGCCCCACAAGCGGGGAATTGGAATGGTGTTCCAGAACTATGCACTTTTTCCGCATATGACTGTGAACGAGAATTTGGCCTTCCCGCTTGAAATTCGCAAAATGAGCAAGCCTGAGCGTGAGAAAAAAGTGAAGCGCGCGCTTGAAATGGTTCAAATGGGGGATTTTGGTAATCGCCGAATTGCCCAACTATCAGGTGGTCAGCAGCAGAGGATTGCGTTAGCTAGGGCGCTGGTTTTTGATCCAACTCTTGTCCTGATGGATGAGCCGCTCGGAGCGTTGGATAAGCAGCTTCGTGAACATATGCAATTTGAGATTAAGCGAATTGCTGACGACCTCGATATCACAGTGGTTTATGTGACCCATGACCAGACGGAAGCGCTGACCATGTCCGATCGAGTTGCTGTGTTTGATGATGGGCGTATTCAGCAGCTCGCGCCACCGGATCAACTTTATGAAGAGCCTGAAAACAGTTTTGTTGCGCAGTTCATCGGTGAAAATAATACGCTGGAAGGCACTGTGCAGGAAATCAAAGGTAACGAAGCGATCGTCCGTCTGGATAATGGTGAATTGATTGACACAATTCCGATTAATATCAGTGAAGTGGGTGAGAGAACTAAGGTTTCCATTCGGCCAGAACGTGTTGAGTTTGATCGCGAACGGCTGGGAGAGAATGCCCATACGCTTAAGGCGGAAGTTCTTGAATTCATTTACATGGGCGATATTTTCCGGACACGTCTTCGGGTCGCAGGGAACGAAGACTTTATTGTGAAAACAAGAAACGCAGTTAATCAAACGCGTTTGCAGCCAGGACAACAAATCGATATCGGTTGGTTGCCTCAGGACTGCCGGGCTCTTGATGCCTAAAATCGGGGAAACCCAATCGCTGTGGTGGTCCATTTCGGACCTTCCGCAGTGGGGGAACTATTATATCCCCCATAAATGTACTCAATAATCTAACTGGGAAATTTCAGAGGAGAGCGACATGAAATTTTTAGCAAAGCTGTCAATTGCGACTGTCTTTTCTGCTGTTTGCGTAACAGGAGCATCGGCAGCCGACATGGCAGATGAAATGACAATTGTGTCTTGGGGTGGAGCTTATTCTGCATCTCAAATGAAGGCATACCATGAACCTTACATGGAAAAGACTGGCATTAAGGTGATCAATGACGAGAGTTCCGCAGAGGCTGTGGCCAAGTTGCGGGCTATGGATGAGGCCGGTAACGTTACTTGGGATCTCGTAGACGTTGTTGCTGCCGATGCTATTCGTCTTTGCGACGAAGGCCTGGCTGCAGAAATTGATCACGACAAAGTTTTGGCTGCGGCTCCGGACGGAACGCCAGCGAGTAAAGACTTTGGTGACCTGATCGTTTCTGATTGTTTCATCCCACAGATCGTATACTCCACAACATTTGGCTACCGGACTGATCTGGTTGGTGACAAAAAACCAACTTCTGTTTGTGCGATTTTCGACACCAAGACATGGCCTGGAAAACGGTCATTGGAAAAACGCCCGATCAACAACATGGAGTGGGCATTGCTCTGTGACGGTGTTGCGAAAAACGAAGTTTATGACGTACTGGCCACTCCAGAAGGTCAAGAGCGGGCTCTGGCCAAGCTGGACACAATCAAGGATGACGTGATCTGGTGGTCAGCTGGTGCTGATACACCTCAGCTGCTTGCTGATGGTGAGATCGTCATGGGCTCAACATACAACGGACGTCTGTTCTCAGTTATTGAAGAGCAGAAACAGCCAGTTGCTATGCTTTGGGACGCACAGGTGTTTGACCTGGACGGTTGGATTGTTCCTGCTGGTTTGAGCCCAGAGCGCAAAGCCCGCGTTATGGACTATCTGAAGTTTGCGACTGACACACAGCGTCTTGCTGATCAGGCAAAATATATTTCATATGGTCCTGCTCGGAAATCTTCAGCTCCACTTGTTGGAAAACACGCTGAACTGGGTATCGAAATGGGTCCACATATGCCAACAGATCCTAACAATGCCAAGAACACATTCCTCTACAATTATGAGTTCTGGGCAGATTATCGCGACGACATTGACGCTAAATTCCAAGCTTGGTTGGCAAACTAAGACAAAAAGAGAGAGCGGGTATCATGCCCGCTCTCTTATTTATACCTCAGAATAGCTTTCGACCCTTGTTTTGAACAGTAAACTGGCGACTGAAGAATGAGTGATACGACCGACACAGGTCCCGTGCTTGCCGCTGATGGGACACCTCTAAAACGCAGCCTTAAACGGTCCTTGCGCCTTCAGAAATTCCGCGCATTGATGCTGATAGCACCATTGCTCGCGTTTATTCTAATCACTTTCATTGCGCCAATAGCGGACATGCTGTTCCGATCTGTTGAAAACAAGATTGTTGAGGAAACGCTCCCGCAAACCGTTGGAATGTTGAACGCGGATAGCGATGATGACCCGATAGTTCCAGGGAACGAGACATTTTCTGCCCTTTATGTGGATATGTTCGTGGCGGCTGAAAAGAAAGAACATACCCGCCTCGGAACACGCCTCAACTATGAGCAAACCGGTGTTTCCTCACTTTTCAGAAAATCAGGTCGCCGAGTGCGTAGGCTGGATGTTGAAGTTTACAGAGACCAGTTTGCGGCAGTAGATCCTAAATGGAATGAATTTGCCACATGGGAAATGCTGGCGAACGACTCTGATGCCAGTGATGTTTTGCCGCGCGCAATGTGGGCTTTTGGCGCTTGGCAGGACTATGTAATTGCTGATGGTGATGTACCAAAAGAAGAAGGGCTTGAAGATTTTATATTTGTGGCCCTCTATGATGATCTAAAGAATATCTCTGGAAATGCAGTCGGAAACGACATGATCCAGAAAGCCGCCAGTGGAGTGTCTGGTTTTGAAACTGTTGACTTCAAGGCGGCATTCAAAAAATTTGACAAAGACTGGGTGAGTGAGGACGTCTGGAAGACACTTCGCACTTATTCACCGCCGTACACTGAAGGATATTTCTTGAATGCGGCGGACCTGAAAAAAGATTTTGATGGGTATTCAGTTCGCCCAGATAACGAAAGAATTTACGGGACTTTGTTTGGGCGCACGTTGTTTATGTCAATGGTCATCACGGGCTGCGCCATCCTGCTTGGCTATCCGATTGCTTGGCTTATGTCTAACCGGCCCATGCGGGAAGCTAATCTCCTGATGATTATGGTGTTGTTGCCTTTCTGGACCTCATTGTTGGTTCGGACCTCGGCATGGAAGGTTATGCTGCAGCAGCAAGGTGTGATCAATGATACCTTGGTTTGGTTAAATATTGTGGACGAAGCAGGCCGGCTGGTTCTGATTAACAACCAGTTTGGTACTATTGTCGCAATGACCCATATCCTTCTACCTTTTATGGTTCTGCCACTTTACTCGGTGATGAGAACTATTCCTGAAACCTATACCCGTGCCGCCAAGTCGATGGGAGCAACCAACTGGACTGCATTCTGGCGGGTCTATTTCCCTCTGTCAGTTCCTGGTATTGGGGCGGGTTCAATCTTGGTGTTTATTTTGTCGATCGGCTACTACATTACCCCAGAGATCGTGGGTGGCACGACAGGCACCTTTATCTCCAACCGGATCGCCTATCATATTTCAAGTTCCCTGAACTGGGGATTAGCGGCAGCTCTTGGTACCATATTGCTGGTCGTCGTATTGTTGCTGTATTGGGTCTATGACCGGATCGTCGGTATTGATAACGTTAAGTTGGGGGGGTAAAGCTATGAGTGTTCAGAAAAAAGACAAAGCGATCATTGCCTCAAACCAGCTAATAGTCGGTGGCGGCGCCTTTTTCCTTGGATTGTTCGGTCTGCTCTTTGGGATGACGCAAAAAATCCCACTGATTGGAATTGTTGCCGGCGTTGTTATTGGGGCGATTGCTGCTTTTATTATGGTCAGGGTGCTTAAATCAAAGCGACTGTCACAAATGGTTTTAATGGCCTTGGGTCTTGTTTTGGGTTACCTGCAAGCCCAAATTGCTGGCGCTGTCATTGGTGTCCTGTTTGGTTGGGTCTTTAACTGGTTTGTATTTTGGTTGGCGACGGGCGAACATCGCCGCCGCTTACCCTCATATGCAACACCGGGGCAGGTACTTTGGCATCATACCTTTGTGGTGATTTGTTGGGCGATTTTCATCTTTCTAATCACTCCGATTATTGTGGTGATGCCTCTTAGTTTTAATGCCGAAAACTTCTTCACTTTTACACCGGCAATGTTGAACTTTGATCCGGCCGGGTATTCCTTGAAGCATTATGAAGACTTTTTTACCAATTCTGATTGGCAAGGGGCACTTCGGAATAGTTTCGCAATTGCGCCTGCGGCAACAATCTTGTCTGTCTCTTTGGGGACACTGGCAGCAATTGGTCTCAGTCAGCCTTTTGTCCCGTTCCGCAGGGCTATTATGGCTATCCTGATTTCGCCAATGATTATGCCGCTTATCATCTCAGCTGCAGGTATGTATTTCTTCTATAGCCGGGTTGGCCTGCAAGGTACCTACATTGGTGTTGTTCTTGCGCATGCGGCCTTGGGGATCCCATTTGTAATCATCACAGTGACGGCCACTCTTGTCGGCTTTGATCATAGTCTGACACGGGCGGCTGCAAATCTTGGCGCAAACCCTGTTACAACTTTCTTTAGAGTGCAGATGCCCTTGATTTTGCCGGGTGTAGTATCAGGTGGTCTTTTTGCTTTTATTACATCTTTTGACGAAGTGGTTGTGGTTCTGTTCGTTGGTTCCGCAGGACAAAAAACGTTGCCATGGCAAATGTTTACTGGTCTTCGGGAGCAAATCTCCCCGACCATCTTGGCAGTTGCTACAATCCTTGTGGTCTTGTCGATCTTGATGCTGACAACTCTTGAACTCCTCCGCCGTCGCTCGGAGAGACTGCGTGGTATGTCACCAGGCTAATTAGCAAGAATTGTCATTGCCTTAAAATAGGAGGGTCCCATTATTGGGGCCCTTTTTGCATTTTTTGGAAGGGTGAAGCTCAGGTTGTTAAAAGAATTGACGTCTGAAAATAAACATCACTTAACACATGGCTTTCCATGAGCTAGGTTTTACGTCCTTTCTTTTTGGTCAGACGTTTGGGCTGACTGGTCTCTAGGAATAGCTTTCCATGTCAACGCTTCAACCTGTCCTTGACGATAAACACACAAATCTTCGGGGAAGTTTCTGGATGATAGTCGCAATGGCGGCTTTTGCAGTCGAAGATGCGTTAATCAAAGCTGTAGCGGTAAGTCTTCCAGTGGCGGAGGTTCTAGTCCTGTTTGGCATCGGCGGCATGATTTTTTTTGCGGCCTTGGCAACCTGGAGAAAAGAACCTCTATTCATTCGGGATAGTATTTCGCCCCCCATGCGGGTACGTGTTTGTTTTGAGGTGCTGGGCCGTTTATTTTACGTTCTAGCTTTAGCCTTTTCCTCGTTGTCTGCAACTACTGCAATTCTGCAAGCAACCCCCATCGTTGTGGTGCTGGGTGCTGCGGTCTTTTTCAAAGAAAAAGTCGGTTGGCGGCGCTGGACGGCGATTGGGATAGGTCTTGTCGGTGTTTTGGTTATTTTGCGCCCTGCGACTGATAGTTTTACAGTCCAATCAATCCTTGCGGTACTTGGAATGCTTGGTTTCGCCGGTCGGGATCTAGCCAGCCGAGCGGCCCCTAAATCACTCAGTTCATCTGCTCTTGGGTTCTATGGTTTTATCGCAATAATTTTGGCAGGCGCTCTCTATAGCCTCTGGGAGCAAAAGGCTTTTCTTTTGCCAGATTTAACTGATTCTGGGTATCTCTGTCTTGCTGTCATCTGGGGCGCTGGTGCGTATACCTGTTTGATGAAAGCCATGCGAACAGGTGAAGTTTCTATCGTGACACCTTTTAGATATACACGCCTGCTTTTTGGGATCGCACTTGGAGTGATCCTTTTTAATGAAACAGTCGATACGCCGATGATAATCGGGTGTACTATCATTGTCTTATCTGGATTGTTCATTCTGGCGAGAGGAAATAGGTCGGGTTAAAATCAGACGGTCTTGCTTCTCAGCTCTGGCGGAAGATCCATGCGGCGCATGGCCTTTGCATAGGCGCCATTTCGAACGGCCCATCGATAGGTTGGTGCAATAGCCTTAAGGATCGTTTTGGAAATCTGGATCTGGGGGATGGACATCATCGGATAGAAGTCCTTAGCAAACTTTGGAAGCAGGTCATAGGCTGCCAGCATTGCATGATGCGCAAATATCTTCTTGCGGCGATTATCCACAATTGGATTTTGCAGGATCCGAAAAACTTCTGCTGTTCTTTCATCAAAAATGAGGTTGGACCGCATTGCCTCAAGGTAGTCATCAACCTCTTGCTTTGTCGTTGGAACGTTTTGCGCTCCGAGACGTTCAGCGATACTCGCATATTCCATGAAATACTGATCCTGAATTTCAGAAGTCAGATCATCTGCAAAATATTGAAGCCGGGCATAAAGAAAGCTTCTGGTTTCTGCAACATGAACCCATGTTAAAAGCTCTGGATCCATCGCACTATAAGCTCGTCCATCACTTGAATAGCCCTTTACACGTGAGTGAATGTCGCGGACCTTTTCGATAATCATCAAGGCGTCCTTCTGATTTCCGTAGGTTGTCGCTGCAATGAATTGGGCTGTTCGCCTCAGTCGCCCAAGCATATCTTCACGAAAGTTAGAATGTTCCCAAACCCCGGCTAACGCGAGAGGGTGAAGCATTTGCAAAAGAAGGGCAGAGAAGCCACCCACAATCATTGAGGTGAAGTCTCTATGAACCTTCCAGGCAGCGCTGTCAGGACCAAATAAGCCAGGGTCGCCTTTTGGGCTTTCATAATCAATACCACCAAGCGCAAGCCCTGAATTTGAAAGGATCTCTTGTTCGAGCTGTTTTCGAATAAATTCAAGCGGGAAATGCATATTGATTTTACTTAGGTGTTATCATAAAGGCATCAAAATAGGCAATTAATCCTCCCAGATCCGTTAATGGGAAGATAGCGCCAATATGCTGGTCTGGGCGGACAATAATCATAGCCCCCTTGGTCCGGTTTATTCGGCGCATATCATAGATGTCCTGTTGCCTATGAAGATCAGGGCAAAACATTTTTTCCAGATCCTGAAGACCATATCTGCCCTTTGACGGAATAAGGGCAGAGGGCATTTGATGTAATTCCAAATCCCGATGGTTTTGCTGAAAAACTGCACGCACATCGAAAATGCTATCAATATCAGCTTCTTTAGGAGTGTAGCGGACAATAGGCGATTTTGGGTCACTATAGAGACTTGAAACGACCTTCTGGATTGGAGCATCCTTTTCTGCCGGATCAGTGGCATCTGCGAACAAAAACAAGCGCCAGCGGCCATCTGCCTTAACCGTATGGCCAAGTTCCATCGGTTTCGCATCACCGAGGCGAATAACCGGGGCTGAATGAAAGCGCTTGCCAATTTCAAATCCCGGCGCCAAGTCTTGGTGTTCCATATCAGTCGTGAGAAGAGAGGGGCGATATTGAATTGCGGTACCTGCCGTAAACCGCCCATGCTGAACGAAATAGCGCTGGAATTCAGCGGGATCGACCGCATGCTCTTCCGCCATATCAGACGTTTTTGGGGGCGCACTGAAGAGTTTTGCAAACTCCCGATCGAAATTGATTAACTCCTTGGCGACTTTCTGTCTTTCTTCTGAATAGGTGTGGAGTAGTTTCGGGTGGGCCTGTTTCCGAAGAACGGCCGCCAACTTCCAGCCAAGGTTAAATGTATCTCGCATGGAAACATTCATTCCTTGCCCCGCTTTTGGACTATGCGTATGACAAGCATCGCCTGCAATAAAGACTGACGGGTATTGGCTCTCTCTGGCCTCGTTTGGGACGTTGTCAAAATGATCGCAAAGTCGCTGCCCGATTTCATAGACAGACCACCAGGCGATTTCTTTGACGTCCAAATCGTAGGGGCTCATAATCCGCTGAGCTGCCGCAATCAAATGATCGGATGTTATGTTTTTACTGGCGACCCGTTCGTTTTCGTTCAGTTTATCCAGTTCAATATAGAGGCGGACCATATAGCCTCCCTCCCGCGGAATGATCAGCATGTTACCTTCATTCGCGGAATGAATTACTGTCTTTACCCGAATATCCGGGAAATTTGTCAGGGCCAGAACATCCATGACCCCCCAGGCCTGATTTGCGGAATCCCCTTTTAATTCTAGGTTTAATTCTTTTCGAACCGTACTTCGTCCGCCGTCACAACCCACAACATATTTTGCACGGATACTTTCACTTTCGCCTTCATGATCGGGGTGAGTTCTTTCAAAAGTAGCTGTGACAGGATATGTAGCCTCAGGATTAACGGTTAGGCTAACAAGTTTGCGGCAATAATCAGGTTGAAGCTCAGAGGCGCTGTTTTTCATCACTTCCAGATAAAAATCATGGACACGTGCTTGGTTTAGAATGACATGAGGAAATTCTGAGAGGCCGTCTTCTGTATCCTGAATTACACTGCTTCGCTCAATTTTCTGCGGATCTGCTTCAGATGGACGCCAGAAGCAAGTTTCATTGACCCAATAAGCTTCTTTCATGACTTTTTCGCAAAAGCCGAAGGCTTCAAACATTTCCATCGTCCGACAAGCAATTCCATCGGCCTGCCCAAGTTGGAGAGGGCCATCCTTCTGATCGACAATGACAGTTTTGATATCATCAAAAGTGGAGAGTTGGGCAGCGAGAGTCAGGCCTGCGGGACCACAACCAATAATCAGGACATCTACATCAGTTGGTAGGTCGCGCTGAGGTGTTGCTCTTGTAATCTTATCTTCAAGATTATGAATAGAAGGATTGCCTGGTTGAAATCCGTTTAAATGATATTGCATGGGATCTAGTTTCCTTCCCTTTTTGGATATTGGGGCGTCAAACAGGCCGAACGAGTTTATGGACAATCCTACGTGTGAGCGGCGCTACAAATAACACAACAGGAAAGGCAACCATCCAGGAGGGGACCCAGGCACCAACCCACGATAAAAAGAAATCATCGTGCCAGCCGATTGCCCGTAAAGTTGAGATGCCTGAGACAATAAACGACATCAGACCAGAAAGGATAAAGCCAAAAAGAATATGTTCAAATCGCTGTGGTACCATATGGGGGTCCTTGAGGGTTATTGATTTGGTTTGATCGCACGGACCAGACAGTCGATAGCTGTTTGGGGACCCTCATCCGTATCAACAATCCGATTAACTTGTTCTGCTTTTTCGATAGCGAGCTCTCCATTAATGGTGCCGACAATTTCCATTTCTGTGTACAAGTTTTCTGGATTTTGAGGTCCGCCGTAACCATGAGTGAGATTTTGCGAATGGTGGCCGATCATAAGAAAGGTGCCGCCTGGTGCGACAGCGTGGACAGCTTTATGAATAATCGGGATCATTTGATCCTGAGGGAGTTGAAGATAGATGATTGCCACCAGATCAAAGGAAGATTTCGGAAGGAGATAAGTGTTGAGATCCGCATTAATGAACTCAATTTTATCTTTAAGGTGTCTTCCGCTAGCAATTTTTTCAGCCTTCTCCAATGCTACTTCGGAAAAATCGACAGCTTTTATATTCCATCCCAGCTCCGCCAGATAAAGAGCATTACGACCTTCTCCCGAGGCGAGGTCAATGGCTTTTCCTGGTTTCAGATTATCGACTTCCGTTTTGAAAAACTGGTTAGGGCCTGCTGACCAGATAAGGTCTTTAGAAGCATATCTGTCATTCCAGTAATCTTGTTTCATGGCAATCCTCCCCTGATGTTTTACGGGTGTCTGTTAGAAGAGGTTCTCTTCGTTTCCGCTGTTTTTCCCCAAATTATGAAATAAACTTTTTGAAAGGCGGACACCTTTTTAGTTTAGGGTAGGATCTATATTACCTAGCAAGCTAAAAAACGAAAACAAGAAACGAGAAAAGCAATGAGCAACTACCCTTATATCTCCGGCTTAGATCATGTGGTGATTAACGTTCCTGACTTAGAGGCAGCAGTTCGCGATTCCGAAAAACTTTTTAGAAAAGAGGCGACTGGTCGAGGGAAATATGAAGGGGGTGATGCATGTCTCTTTCAGTTTGCCAACACGGGTTTACTGTTGAGAGAAGCAGAAGGAGAATTTGGGCTAGCGGAGGTTTGCTTTGAGGTGCCAAGAGCTGATCGGTTTTTGAGACGTTTGAAGGCTATTGATCTCGGCAGCAATATTCAGAACCGAGCTGATCCTTACGAAACGTTGTCGAGTGCTGGCACTAATTCTGATGTCTATGAGTTGTCATCAAAAGATTGCCGATCACTGCATTTCTCTTTCGTAGAGCGATCAAGTGACTGGGCCTCTCAAAAAGGAGAAAAGAGTGGTCATGGTCTAGTCAAGGCAATGGACCACTTGGTCATTCGCACACAGAATACGGATGCGATAATGGCGTTGTTGGGAGCGCGTTTGGGGTTGAACTTGCGGCTTGATATAAACAGACCCGAATGGGGGGCGCAACTTCTCTTCTTCCGCTGTGGGGATATGGTTTTGGAAGTTGCTCGGCAATTGAAGGATGACAGTCTAGGAGCGGAAGAAGATTATTTCTGGGGGATCAGCTGGCGAGTTGAAGATGCTGCGCGTGCAGTGGAGTCCTTAAGAGCACAAGGAGTAGATGTTTCAGAAGCTCGAAAAGGGCGGCGCCCCGGAACTGAGGTTTTTACCGTTCGGGATCACAACTGCGATGTTCCGACCATCATGTTGCAAACTCCGAAAAGATAATTTTTTACAAAGCCGTTCGTGTCTTCCTACCTCTAATACGTGTAAACTTTTGCAGAATTTACACGAACTGCTTTTGATCAATGGCTTTATTGGATGGGTGAGTTAACATAGGCTCTTATTAAAGCGGATGTGATCTGGGATGATCGTTTACCGTGGGCGGTAGGGGGCATTTTGATGAATTTAAGAAAATTGCTTGTCGGGGTGGTGGTTTTATCAGTTCTGGTTGGGGGTGGGTATTATTACTGGCTGGAAAACATCGCCAATCAACTCCCTGACGGAATTTACAGCTCTAACGGTAGGATTGAGGCGGGACAGGTCAATGTCTCTGTTAAAAGAGCTGCACGAGTTCAAGAGATTTTAGTGCGTGAAGGCGATATGATCGAAAAAGGTGCCGTCGTTGCGCGCATGGACACAGCCGAGCTAGAGGCGGAAATTAAGGTCGCAGAAGCAAATATTCAGCTTTCTGAAAAATCGCTGGAGGAGGCCTTAGCCTCAGTAGAAAGCCGCAAAAGTACACTTGTCTATGCCAGCAATGAACTGCAACGGACACAGAAACTTCACGAAAGAGGCTATGCCTCCACTGAAAAGCTCGATCAGCGACGAAATGAATTTACTGCTGCGGATGCAGCAATGCGGGCGGCTAACGCCAGCGTTGCGCAAGCAGAGGCAGCTCTGGAGGCCGCTCGCCAAAATCGATTGCGACTGCTTGCGGTCCTCGCGGATTATGAGCTGACGGCACCTATTCGGGGGCGCGTGCAATATCGCTTGGCCGAGCCCGGAGAGGTATTGGCAGCTGGCGGGAATGTTGTGACTTTGGTCAATTTGTCCGATGTGTATATGACTGTTTTTCTGGCCGCGGAAACAGTTGGTCGCCTAGCTGTGGGAGGAGACGCGCGACTGATATTGGATCCAGCGCCTGACCTGGTCATACCGGCCAAAGTATCCTTCATTTCCTCGGACGCCCAATTTACTCCGAAGGCGGTCGAAACTGTAGATGAACGCTCAAAGCTTGTGTTTCGTGTAAAGTTGCGGATCGCGCCAACGCTACTTCGGAAGTACGAAGGAAGGGTGAAGGCTGGGGTCAGGGGTGTCGGATATGTAAAACCTGATCCAAATATAGAATGGCCAAAAAATCTTGAGGTGAGTCTGCCTAAATGACTGATGCTGATACGCATATTGTCAGGCTTAAGAACTTATCCCATCAGTATGGGTCCACCAAAGCTTTGTCGAATATCAGTCTGGATATTCCATCAGGATGCTTAGTCGGTTTAATCGGCCCAGACGGGGTGGGGAAGTCTACCCTGCTTGGGTTAATTTCGGGTGTCCGGAAAATCCAGCAAGGATCAGTCGTGACACTGGATGCTGATATGGCATCTAGACGTCAACGGCGAAAGGTTGTGGATCGGATTGCCTATATGCCCCAGGGCCTTGGGAAAAACCTGTACCCCACGCTCAGCGTTCAGGAAAACCTTAATTTCTTTGGGCGACTATTCAATCAGAGTAAAAGAAACCGCCAGCAGAAAATTCGGGAACTGACGAGTGCAACTGGATTACTGCCATTTTTAAAACGACCTGCGGGCAAACTGTCTGGTGGAATGAAACAGAAGCTAGGGCTTTGCTGTGCACTAATCCATGATCCAGATCTATTGATCCTTGATGAGCCAACAACCGGGATTGACCCATTGTCTAGAAAGCAGTTCTGGGAATTGATCGACCGATTGCGTGAGCGCAGACCGGAAATGAGTGTTTTGGTTTCCACCGCATATATGGATGAGGCGGAACGTTTTGACTGGCTGGTGGCTATGGATGCGGGTGCGATTACCGCCACCGGGACCTCAGTAGAGCTTTTGCAGCGAACTCAGTCTGAAACTCTTGAAGAGGCATTTATTGGTTTGCTGCCTGAGCAGAAGCGAGCTCAATATAGGGCTGTTGAAGTCCCGCCTCGTGATCAATCACAGCAAGAGGTCGCGATACATGCTGAGAATTTGACCATGCGGTTTGGGGATTTTACAGCGGTTGACCATGTCAGTTTTGAAATTGCCAAAGGTGAAATTTTCGGATTTCTGGGATCAAACGGGTGCGGCAAGACCACCACAATGAAGATGTTAACAGGCCTGCTACCTGCATCTGAAGGGCATGCTGAATTGTTTGGCCAACCACTGAATGCGCGGGATATGGCAATTCGAAAGCGCATTGGGTATATGTCCCAATCCTTTTCCCTCTATCACGAGCTTAGCGTCCTTAAGAACCTCAACCTTCATGCTGACTTGTTTAATTTGTCTCGGTCTGAGAAAGAGATCCGAGTAAAAGAGCTATTAGATCGGTTTAATCTTGAACCCGTCAAAGACCAACTGCCAGATAGTCTGCCACTTGGTGTAAGGCAACGCTTGCAACTTGCTGTTGCCATCTTGCACAAACCTGAGGTCCTCATTCTTGATGAGCCCACTTCCGGCGTTGATCCCATCGCTCGGGACCAGTTTTGGCAGCTTCTCATTGACCTCTCCCGTAACGAGGGCGTGACCATTTTTATCTCCACACATTTTATGAATGAGGCTCAAAGATGTGATCGGGTGTCTTTGATGCATGCGGGTAAGGTCCTGGCAGTGGGAGAGCCAGAAGACTTGCGAAAAGAACAGGGTGCAGAAACCTTGGAGGAGGCCTTTGTCTCCGTATTGCAAGATGCGAGCGAGGTTCAGAACCCACCAAATGGGGAAGAGCCTCTCGGAGTAGAGCTAAATGGGGCAGACAAAAAGTTGTTGAGGGGCTTTTTCAGCCTTCGGCGAATGCTAGCCTACACACTTCGAGAGTCCAAAGAGCTTATGAGGGATCCTATTCGGCTTGCGTTTGCGTTTATCGGCCCTGTAATCCTGATGATTACGTTTGGCTATGGAATTTCCTTTGATGTCGAAGATTTAACGTTCGCCGTTTTTGACCAGGACCAATCCCTGGAAAGTCGCACTTATCTTGAGAATTTCAGAGGCTCTCGGTATTTTGAAGAGCAGGCGCCTATCACAAATTCAGAGATGTTGGAGCGGCGACTGAAAAGCGGGGAACTCAAGTTTGTCATTGAAGTTCCAAGCGAGTTCGGGCGTGACTTGCTAGCAGGGCGAAAACCGGAGTTGGCCATTTGGATTGACGGGGCTATGCCTTTCCGAGCTGAGACCGCTCGCGGTTATATTCAAGGTGTAACTTCCCACTATTTGGAAGATATGTCCCTTCGACGATTTGGGTTGCCACCGGATCTCGCGGCTTATGAGTTAGAAACCCGATTTCGGTATAATCAGTCCTTCAAAAGTACTTATGCCATTGTTCCTGGAACAATCATGCTGCTCTGCATAATCATACCGGCGATGTTGACTGCAGTTGGTGTTGTGCGGGAAAAGGAGATGGGTAGTATTACCAACTTCTATGCAACACCTGTAAACAAACTAGAATTCCTTTTGGGCAAGCAAATCCCTTATGTGGCACTTGCCTTCATGAACTTTTTTATCTTGTTGGTTCTGGCTCTTTTGGTATTTGAGGTGCCAATGAAAGGTTCGTGGCTGGCTCTCATTTCCGGTGCTTTCCTTTATGTCTGCACGACGACCGGTTTTGGAATTTTTGTCTCTTCCTTCGTGAGAAGCCAAATTGCAGCGATTTTCGCAACCGCAATTATTAGTGTGGTTCTAACGATGAATTTCTCTGGCTTTATGACACCTGTGTCGACGCTTGGTGGCACTGCTCAACTCATGGGTAAATTCTTTCCCGCTCCATATTTTCAGCAAATCAGCGTGGGTGGATTTACGAAGGCACTCCAGTTCGAAGATCTAATGTCTAATCACCTGGCGTTGATCGCCTTTGCTATTGGACTTTTCGGACTTGCAGCACTTCTTCTGAAAAAGCAGGAGAAATAAAGATGAGAGGGAGACTTGGAACAATATATTCACTTGGGATCAAGGAACTCTATAGCCTTCGTTCTGATCCTGTGTTGATCGTTTTGCTAATTTGGGTATTCACTTTTGCTATCTATGAAATCGCAACGAATGCCAAAATGGAGGTTGAAAATGCCTCTGTTGCAATTGTCGATGAAGATGGCTCACTTCTCTCCCGTCGCATTGCGGATGGTTTTTTACCGCCATACTTCAAGCCGGCTGTTCAAATCTCTGCCGATCAAATAGACCCGCTTTTGGATGCTGGTAATTTTATTTTTATTGTCAGTATTCCACCACAATTTGAGTCAGACTTGCTCAAAGGAGAAAAGCCGGAAATTCAGTTGAATGTGGATGCAACAGCAATGTCAGTGGCCGGCAATGGAGCCAATTATGCAGCGAACATTATCAATCAGGAAGTAATGCATTTTTTACAAAAGGAACAACCGATTGAGGAAATTGGACCTTTGAAAGTGGTTGTAAGGGCTGCTTTTAACCCAAATCTGAATTCCACCTGGTTCATGGCAGTTTCGCAGATCATCAACAATGTGACAGTTATGTCTATTCTATTGACGGGGGCTGCTCTTATTCGGGAGCGCGAGCATGGGACAATTGAGCATCTCCTTGTAATGCCTGTCAGGCCAACAGATATTATGATTTCCAAAATCTGGGCAAACGGATTGGTGATCCTTGTTGCAACAGCGCTTTCATTGACTTTCGTAGTGGAGGGTTTGATGAATGTCACTATCACAGGCTCGACCGCGCTGTTTTTGTTGGGCGCTGGGTTGTATCTCTATTCTGTGACCGCACTTGGAATCTTGTTGGCGACCCTTGCGACTTCCATGCCACAATTTGGGCTTTTGGCGATCCCTGTTTTTGTTGTGATGGAGCTCCTTTCAGGAGGGATGACGCCCCTTGAAAGTATGCCGGGGTGGCTTCAATGGACGATGCAGCTTTCTCCTTCAACTCACTATGTGAGTTTTTCTCAGGCTGTTTTGTTCCGGGATGCCGGTTTCGAAATCATTTGGCCGCAGGCTCTTATGATGTTTGTCATCGGATCTGTTTTCTTTGCGTTCGCTTTGCGTCGGTTCCGTAAGGCCATCGTTAGTTAGGCTGCACGCCAGCTACTCAACTTTTTGCGCCCCAGTTGGAGACGTGTCCGCGATCTCCAGGATCAACTTGCGGCGAACTGCTGCCGCAAAAGTATTGGCGCTATCGGCTGTGATGACAAAAGCCCCGTTTCCACCAATGATTTGCGTTTTGAACGCTTCTTCAAGGTCATAATTATTGGGCCTTCCTGAGCAATGACGACAAAGAACAGCAAGGCCATTTATGGTGATGTTGGCGTTTACGACTTCTTCTCGAGCATAGGGGATGGAGGGGCCGCTCCAGTTGTTGGCGCTGTCAGCTGAAATATCAATTACCCGCCTTAAGCCCCAAATATTATTACTTTCGATAAGGTTTTTGCCAAACATGAGGGCAGAGCCAATGGCATTATATCCAAACGCGAGCCGGGCTGGTTTCAGAAGATCTTCGGCAAACTTCCGTGCACTCTCCGCGCCATCAATAATCTGCCAGTCGACAACAATGTGCTGACTATCAGCGTCACCCCATTCCACATAGGTGACTGCAATTTTCTCGTAGGCGCTAATGGTGATGGCATCAATGACCGCGGGATCGGTTATGGCCTTCGCATATCCTTGCCGCTGAAACAGAATTTCAGCATCATCGATTGATCCTGTTGCATCTGCAAGCAGAACAAGTTCCAGGCCAACCTTTGTCTCTTCCTGGGCACTGCTGATCGGGATTGCGGTTAAAAAATAACTGGCACAAATGGCCAGTGTCAGCTTAAGCATATCAGGCTCCATCCCAACGTTAACCTATAAGATTATAATTTTCTAAAATAGAAATTGGGTCAAGTGAAACCGGATTTTGGTAGTCAATTTCTCGATTCAGAGTTGGACGTAAAATGATCTAAAGTCATTGCAAGCAGGGTTTTTGCTGCAGGTGTGAGTTGCCTGTCTTTTCGGGTGAGAATTCCAACGGGGCGCCGCACGATAGGGCCCTCAATCGGCAGTGAGACAATATTTTCCTGATATGTGACCTGTTGGTAGGATGAATGGACAACGCCAAGACCCGCACCTGCAGCGACAAGGCCAACTACAGTTTGAATGAGGGCGGGTTCGTAAACGGATTTGAACTGCTGAGTTGTATCACCGAGCGCTTGATTAATGCTTTGGCGGATGCCGGTGTTATCTGACAGCAGAATAAGCTTTTCGTTGCTAATGTCTCGCCAACATACTGATTTTTGCTGCGCGTAAGGATGAGTGTCCAAACACAGCAAGTGAATGAAATCATCATACATGTGGGTAAATGCAAATGACTCCATGTTCTTTGGCTCGGAGGTGATCGCAAAATCGGCAGTCCCTTCTTGTATGTCGCGGATAATGTTCTCCCAAATCCCATCTCGAATTATCACCTCAACACCGGGAAACTGTTTTTCAAAACTGACGACAAGCGGCGGAAGCTTGTTGGCTGCGACCGATGGGAAGGCCGCGATTGAAACCTTGCCACGGCGGAGTTCAGCCATGTCTTTCATATGATCAATGGCTGACTTCAGATCGTGAACCACATTTCTTGCAAGGGGGAGAAAAACCTCACCCATTTGGGTGAGTTCTACTTGGCGGGTACTTCTGTTGAGAAGCGATAGTCCTAAACTCTGTTCCAACTGCTGAATGAGATGGGTTAAGGTTGGCTGTGTCATGTTGAGGGCGTTGGCAGCTTTGGTGAAATGTAAATGTTCAGCTACTGCAACGAAAGCCCGGCAATGTTTTACGTCCATATTATTCAAATATTTTATATAATTATTCAAATTAATCTATTTAACATAATAATAATTCCTGACTAAGCTTCTTTCAAATAAAAAGGAAGGGGCTGAAATGGGTGTGGATTTCAGATTTAATTTCAATAACCATGACAAGCTGCCAATTGCAGGAGAATGGGTGCTAGGGAAGGGAGAGGTTCTCGAGATCCGAAACCCAGCATCTGGTGAGTTAATTGGAAAACTTAGCTGCGCATCAAGTGAACAAGTCACGGAAGCCCTGCAAGCTGCGGATAGGGCTTATCAATCTCATGACTGGGCGAGTTTGCTCCCCCATCAGCGAGCAGATTACTTGTTCCGAAGTGCCGAGTTAATTGCAGATAGAGCAGATTTACTTGCTTGTTTGCAGTCCTCAGAAAATGGGAAGACGTTTAAAGAGTCACGAGGGCAGGCTTTGTCCGCTGCCGGGATCGTCAGGTATTTTGCGTCCCTTTGTGAAACGCAACTTGATGATATCCCACCTGCTCGGGGTAATTACCTGACGGCCACGGTTCATGAACCTTTTGGGGTTGTTGCTGCGATTACGCCTTGGAACTCACCGCTTACAATGGCAGCCCAGAAGATTGCTCCAGCCTTGGCAGCAGGAAATGCGGTTGTCTTGAAACCATCTGAACTTACCTCACTTGTCTCTATGGAACTTGCGCGCTGTTTCCTTGATGCGGGATTGCCGAGCGGGATATTGAATGTCGTTCCGGGTAGAGGCGAAATTGGCCAGCAGCTTGTAGAAAGCCCGCTCAGTGGCTTGATTTCATTTACCGGTGGCCCCGGTGCGGGACGCTCTATCGCTCAAACGGCTGCGGGACTGTTTAAACCTGTTATTTTAGAGCTTGGCGGAAAATCACCTAATATTGTCTTTGCAGATGCTGATTTGAATGCCGCATGCAAGGGTGTGATTAGTGCCATCTTTGCTTCGGGAGGGCAGTCTTGCGTTGCCGGCTCAAGGTTGCTGGTTGAGCAGTCAATCAAAGATAAATTTTTAGAGATGTTGATTGAGCATGCGGAAGGCATGAAGCTTGGGGATCCCTTCGACGAGGAGAGCGACATTGGTCCTATGGCGTCCTTCCAGCAACGGGAAAGAGTTGAAAGCTATGTTGCGCTCGCCCGGCAAGAAGGTGGTGAAATACTGACAGGCGGGACACGGCCCACGGGAGGTGTTTATGACAAAGGGGCTTATTTGCCACCAACCATCATTGATGGCTTAAGTTCCTCCTCCCGCGTCATTCAGGAAGAGATTTTTGGTGGTGTTCTGGCGATCTGTAGTTTCAAGTCCACCGAACAGGCCGTTGCTTTGGCAAATGACACCGTTTATGGGCTGGCCGCTGGAGTTTGGACGCAAGACTATCAAAAAGCTTGGGCAGTTGCGAAGGCTATCAAGGCGGGTACCGTTTGGCTGAATACTTATAAGCAACTCAGCATTTCAGCGCCGTTTGGTGGGTACGGTGAAAGTGGTGTTGGTCGCGAAAAAGGTGTTCAGGGACTTCGTGCTTACCAACAACTAAAAAGTATCTATCTGGGGGGATTTGAAGATGGGATTTGAACTTAAACCACTTGGGCTGAAACCGCTTCTGCCCATTGAAGACGTTTCTTTTGTCGGCCATGACTTGTCCCGGCCAGAATGCGTTTTGGTGCAATCGGATGGATCTCTCTATGTCTCTCATACTGCAGGCGGGGTAACGCATATTTCTAGCGATTTGGAGCAGACATTAATCGGGACGGAGGGGCTTCAGGCAAACGGAGCTGATATTGTTCCCAATGGGATTTTCAGGTGCGCGGACGGCAGTTTCCTGATCGCCAATATTGGTGAAGGCGGCGGTGTCTGGAAGCTCTCTGTGCAAGGTGAGCTAACTCATCATCTGATGGAGGTGGATAAAACCTCTCTTGCTGCCGCCAATTTCGTAACGCAGGATACCCAAGGGCGGACCTGGATCACGGTTAGCACTGTCAGCCAACCGCGTTTCAATGCCTATTCTGATAAAGTGAAAGATGGGCTAATCATTGTTGAAGATGAGAAGGGTGCCCGGATCGTTTGCGATGATATCTGTTTTGCAAATGAATGCCGGGTTTCCCCTGATGGAACGCACCTATATATCAGTGAAACATTTGCCCGACAGATTACCCGCTTTCGAATAACAGACGACAATAGACTGGTGGATCGAGAAGTTTTTTGCCGGTTTGGATATGGAGATTTTCCGGATGGCTGCTGTTTCGATGCGGACGGAAACCTATGGGTGACCAGTATTGTGAGTAACCGGCTTTACGCCGTGACACCGGCCGGAGATGTGAAGCTGGTAATTGAGGACGCCGTTGAAGAGCATATCAAGTGGGTGGAGGATGCTCTAGCCGCAGGCGAAATGGGGCGGGAGCATTTTTACAAGACCGCTGGCAAAAAGCTGAAAAACATTGCTTCCATCGCTATCGGAGGCCCCTCTGGCCGTCAGCTTTATATGGGGGCATTGGCTGATACAGCCGTCGCAACGGCTATCTTGCCAGCAGATTTCAAACTTTGAGAGGGATAGAATAATGACAACACAAAAACGTCTCGGGTTTATTGGTTTAGGGGTGATGGGGGAGCCAATCTGCCGCAATATCTTGAAGGCAGGTTTGGGTTCTATGCAAGTTTTAGACTTGAACAAAGAACCAGTTCAGAGGCTCGTTGCAGATGGTGCGTCAGAAGGGGCAGGTGTCCGTGATCTGGCAGCAACTTCAGACATCCTTTTCTTATCCCTGCCTGGAGGGAAAGAGGTTGAGGCAATTCTGACAGGCGAAGATGGAATTTTGTCCAGTGCCCAGGAAGGCTTAATCGTTGTTGATTTAAGTACCTGTCCTGTTGGCCTCACCAGAGATTTGCATGAAGCCGCAAAAGCAAAGGGTGTTGAATTCATTGATGCGCCGGTTGCCCGAACTCGTCAGGCCGCAATCGATGGGACACTTAGCATTATGGTGGGTGCAACGAATGACCAGTTTGCTGTGATTAAGCCTTTTTTGGAACCTGCAGCATCAGAAATCACGCATTGCGGGGAAATTGGTACCGGACAAGTCATGAAGGTCATGAACAACATGGTGCTCTTTCAGACTGTTGTTGCCCTGGCCGAAGCGATGGTGACCGCAGAAGCTGCCGGTGTTTCAAAGGACTTGTTGTTGAGCACACTCTCTCAAGGGTCAGCAGATAGCTTTGCGCTTAGAAATCATGGCATGAAGGCCATGGTCCCTGGAATTTTTCCACTGAATGCCTTCGCTACCGACTATGCGATCAAGGATATTACATATGCGCTGGAACTGGCGGCGGATGGCGGCGTGGAAACTCCGTCAGCTGAACTCGCTAAATCTATGTTGGAAAGATCAAGTGCTGCCGGGTATGGGGCTGAATATTTTCCAGCACTAATCAAAGTTGTTGAACAGTCGCGTCTCAGTTAAGCCGAGGAGGAACAAGTGTTATGAGTAATCAGGAGTATGATGTCATTGTTGTTGGCGCTGGAAATGCGGCTTTCTGTGCGGCTTTGAGTGCTGAAGAGAATGGGAGCCGGGTTTTGGTGCTGGAATGTGCGCCTGAGGATTTGAACGGTGGAAACTCGCGTTTTACAGCGGGCGCTATTCGCTTCGCATACCGGGGTGTTGAAGACCTAAAAGAAGTGATGCCTGACCTGTCTGAAAATGAAATCGCAATCACCGATTTTGGAACCTACACGGAAGATCAGTTTTTCGACGACATGTTCAGGGTCACCCAATACAGGACAGATCCGGATCTTTGTGAAGTTCTGGTGCGCAACAGCTTTACGACTATCAAGTGGATGAGGGAGAAAGGCGTTCGGTTCGTTCCAATCTATGGGCGCCAGGCGTTTAAGGTTGATGGTCGTTTCAAGTTCTGGGGTGGATTGACAGTTGAGGCGAACGGCGGGGGACCAGGACTCGTTGATAGTCTGACTGAGATTGCCAAAAGTCGGGGGATAGATGTCTGGTATCAGGCGAGGGCATTGGAGCTATTATTCGACGGCACAAGGGTTGGCGGGGTGAAAATTCGCAAATCTGGTCAGATTATGGATGTCACTGCGAAGGCTGTTATCCTTGCCTCCGGTGGTTTTCAGTCCAGTCCGGAAAAGCGAACCCGATATCTGGGGCCAGGATGGGATTTGGCCAAAGTGCGAGGGACACCGTTCAATACTGGGGATGGTCATGCAATGGCCCTTAACGTTGGAGCGAGTTCGGCTGGTAACTGGTCAGGTTGTCACGCGGTTGGTTGGGATCGAAACGCCCCTGAATATGGAGATCTGGCGGTCGGAGACAATTTCCAGAAACATTCCTATCCGTTTGGCATAATGGTTAATGCTGAGGGCCGTCGTTTTGTCGATGAAGGCGCCGATTTCAGAAATTATACTTACGCAAAATATGGCCGTGAAATTTTGGCTCAAACTGGAAATTTTGCCTGGCAGGTCTTTGACTCAAAAGTCACTCATCTGCTCCGGGATGAATACCGGATCAAGCAGGTGACCAAAGTCTCAGCTGACACGCTTGAGGGACTTGCGGAAAAACTTGAAGGAGTGGATCCAGATGGGTTTCTCAAGACAGTAAAAGCTTTCAACGAATCTGTCATGACGGATAAAGAGTTCAATCCCAATATCAAGGATGGACGGGGCACAAAAGGTCTTGAAGTTCCAAAGTCCAATTGGGCAAATCCGTTGGATACTCCTCCCTATGAAGCATATGCGATCACTTGTGGGGTTACATTTACATTTGGCGGGTTGCGGATCACTACTGAAGCCGAAGTAAAGAATACGGATCTGCAACCTCTTCCTGGACTTTACGCGGCAGGAGAGATTGTTGGCGGCATATTCTACAATAACTATCCAGGTGGTACAGGTCTGATCAATGGCGCTGTTTTTGGACGAATTGCAGGCAGATCAGCAGCAGAATATGCAAGTGAATGCTCGGACTGACTGTGCCGCTATTGGTCAGGCGTTAATCGAATGAGGGATCCGTTATTCGCATCGGTGAGTAGAATGACGGATCCATCGTCGGCCACATCCACATCTCTCACCCGGGCCTTGCCTTGGCGGTAGCGGGCTTCCCCTGTAACTCGGTCCCTCTCAAGTGTTAGACGAATGAGGGATCGACTAGCTAGACCGCCGACAAGAATGCTGCCTTTCCAGTCTTTGAATAACTCACCGTTGTAAAACGTCATGCCGCTCGGCGCTATCACTGGATCCCAATAATAAATTGGTTGTTCCATCCCTTCCTTTGCTGTGATGCCAGCCCCGATAGGGGTGCCACTATAATCCTCGCCATAAGTGATAATTGGCCAGCCATAGTTCTTACCTGCCTCGGGCCGATTGAGTTCATCACCGCCACGAGGGCCATGTTCAATTGTCCATAGCTGTCCATCAGGAGAGAGGGCTGCAGCCTGAATATTCCGGTGCCCCCATGACCAGACTTCTGGCAATGCATTTGGAATGATTGGGTTATCATCGGCCGCACCACCCAAAGGGTTAAGGCGAATGACTTTCCCGATATGGGTCATTGGATCCTGAGCCATTTTGCGCGCATTGACATAAGATCGTTCACCCGTTGTCACAAAGAGTGCACCTTTAGTATCCAAAACTAAACGAGACCCGAAATGGTATGTAGATCGCCACCCCGGCTGTTGGCTGAAAATCACTTTGACATTTTGAACCTTTGTTAAATCGTTAGACAGTTGACCAGTCGCGACGGCAGTCCCATTGACGCCATTTCCACGCGGTTCCGCATAACTCCACCAAATTCTGCGATCATCTGAGAAATTTGGGCTGATCAGAATATCAAGCAGACCACCCTGGCCTCTCGCATCAACATCCGGTAGGCCGGTAATTGGTTTTGAAACGTCTCCGTTTCTGCTGACATGACGGAGCCTTCCCGGTCTTTCGGTGACGAGCCAGCCCCCATCAGGCAGCTGATCAACTCCCCAGGGATTTACAAATCCAGATGCGATGGTGGTTTCAGTGATGGCAATAGCATCATCAATAATCGGGGCTCGTGTCTGTCCTTCAAATGCAGGGGTTTGATGGGGCGCATTCGGTGCGCGATCATTAAAGTCAGACGAAACGGCAAGTGCAGGGGAGAAGGTAATAGTGAACACTCCCAGAAAACTGAGAGCTGTTCGTTGAAGGCGGTTCTTTGAGTTCTTGTTCACGGCTGTCTCCCCCTTTTTTAGTCGCATAATATTATGTAGGGGTAGGTGTACAGAATTGAACCGCTGGGACGGAGGTTCGCGTTAAAAAAAAGCCCCCTGTTTCCAGAGGGCTCTATATTTTGTTCTTTAACCGTTTTAATTAGGCTGCGGCAAGACCCATTCCAACAAGTGCAAATCCTGCACCCGCATAGCGGATCATGAAAGGTGCTGCGTAACCAAATGCGACGCCAGCAGCGTGCAATAGAGTGCTCGCGACCATCATGCCTGCTCCATAGACTGCGAAGGTGGAAGCCAGTGGCATTTCAACACCATGGGCAGCGCCGTGGAATAGGGCAAAGATTGCGACCAAAGCACCTGAAGCAATGAGAGGAAGTTTCTTTCCAAAAGCGAGGATCGCACCGAGCAAGATAACAGAAGCTAGAATGCCTTGCTCCATAAACGGTACTTGCATTGCAGATAGTCCAAGGAAACCACCCAATGCCATTACCGCAACGAAGGTGGCTGGCAATACCATTTTCAATTTGCCTTCATACTGAGTGGCCAGCAGACCAACGCCGATCATTGCCAGAATATGATCAAGGCCGAAGAAAGGGTGCAGAAAACCAGTTGAAAAATCATTTGCAACAGCATGGCCGGTATGTGCCAGTGCTGGTGATGCTGTGGCAAGTAATAGAAGGCTGGATGTCAGAAAAACGCGTTTCATTTGTTGCTCCCGCTTGACGGCTTTGAAATGTGGTATGATGTTTTATAAAAATTATCATACGCATCTTTTTCGCAAGCGCAACATCGGAGGTGATTTTGGAACGTGTAACAATTACGGTTGAAGATGAATTGTTGGCGGAATTCGATGCCTATCTTGAACGAAATGGATATGCAAACCGATCGGAAGGTATTCGTGACGCTGTTCGTCATATGTTGTCCCATGAACAGGAAACCATTGGCGCTGATCAAAATTGCATCGGCTGCATATCATATACTGTAAAATATTCTGAAAAGAGTGGTCCTTCGAAACCCTCTGACCGGATCCGGTTTAGTCCAGATTTGATTGTCTCAACACTTCAGATGCCGATAGATTCTCATAGTTATGTTGAGGCGACGTTGTTGAGAGGGGCTGGCGATGTGGTTCATAAAAGAGGACATGAAATAATGTCTATGTCGGGCACCAGCTACGGTCGGATGAATATAATACCGGTTAAGTGACATTAACCGGCTATAGGAAGCGGAAGAGGTTTTGCTCCTCTCCCGCAGATTTTGAGTGATTAATTTACACGCTCTTCGAAAGCTCGGCTTTTGACAGCCTTCTGTAGCTTTTCGAACGCACGGACTTCGATCTGACGAACCCGCTCACGGCTAATTCCATATTCCTGACTGAGATCCTCAAGAGTGAGCGGGTCATCCCGAAGGCGACGTTCTGTCAGGATATGCTTTTCACGTTCGTTAAGGCAGTCCATTGCTGAAGCCAGCATAGCTTTGCGCCTCTGCAGTTCTTCATTTTCCGCATAGACGGTTTCCTGATCAGGACTTTCGTCCTCTAACCAGTCCATCCATTCCCCTTCGGTGTCGGCCCGCATAGGAGAATTGAGGCTATGATCCGGCGCGGTCAGACGGCGGTTCATGTTGATGACTTCTTCTTCGGAGACACCAAGCTTAGTGGAGATTTCGGCCACTTGATCAGGGCGCATGTCCCCTTCGTCAATGGCTTCGATCTGGCCTTTGATTTTCCGAAGATTGAAGAACAGTTTCTTCTGGGCTGCAGTTGTTCCCATTTTCACGAGGGACCAAGTGCGAAGAATGTATTCCTGGATTGCAGCCCGGATCCACCACATAGCGTAAGTAGACAGACGAAAGCCTTTTTCAGGTTCAAACCGTTTTACCGCTTGCATCATGCCAACATTGCCTTCTGCGATAAGCTCGCCAACGGGAAGACCGTAACCTCGGTATCCCATGGCAATTTTCGCAACAAGCCGCAAATGGCTGGTTACCATCTTGTGGGCAGCATCAGCGTCAGCGCGCTCTTTCCAAGCTTTCGCCAGCATATACTCTTCATCCGCCTCCAACATTGGAAATTTGCGGATTTCCTGGAGGTATCGTGACAGTCCGCCTTCCGGCGAAACGGTAGGTAGTGGTATATTACTCATCGATTTAACCCTCTCCTTTTCCAGCAAGCTCATTTAGGATCCTGCTTTTTAAAAGCCAGGTTGCCATAAGCTCCTGATTTCTACAGTATCGACGATAATCTTGGCGATTTTGTGAAAACGCAGTTCATCCTCGAAATGCAGCAAGCAATTTCATTATATCACGTGGGAATTCAGCTTCAAATTTCAAGTTCTCATGTGTGATGGGATGCACAAATCCGAGGGTTTGGGCATGCAAGGCTTGTCTTGGAAATTTGCGGATTACATTGTGCCGAGCATCTGGAAGATGTTGAGTGCGGCTTGGTTTGGATCGACTGTAGACAGGATCTCCGACAAGGGGGTGTCCGACATGCGCCATATGAACTCGAATTTGGTGGGTTCTGCCGGTTTCCAGGTTACAGGTTACCAAGGATGCAATGTCATCGAAATTTTCTTCTACCTTGTAATGGGTGACAGCTGGTTTCCCGCCATTAGTTACGATTGCCATACGTTTCCTGTTATGGGGATCGCGACCAATATTTCCTTCAATAGTGCCCGAACTGGGGTAAAGGCGACCCCAAACAATGGCTTTATAGGTTCGTTCAATATCATGGGCTTCAAACAGACTCGCAAGTCCCTGATGAGCGGCATCTGTTTTCGCGACCACCATTAAACCGCTCGTCTCCTTGTCAATCCGATGAACAATCCCCGGCCGTTTGACCCCACCAATGCCTGAGAGACTATCGCCGCAATGAAACAGAAGGGCGTTGACGAGGGTTCCGCTCCAGTTTCCGGCAGCTGGATGCACAACCATTCGGGCAGGCTTGTTGACAACGATCAGGTGTTCATCCTCAAAGACGATGTCAAGAGGGATATCCTGCGGTTTTGGGTCCGGATCGACCGCTGGTGGGACCGTGATTTGCCAGATTTCTCCAGGCTTGACCCGTCGGGATGGATCAATAATTACCTCGTCATTTAGGCTGGCTTGCCCTTCTTTCACCAAAGGCTTTATGCGGTTACGGGATAAACCGCCAAGTTTCTCAGCCAGAAACCGGTCTAAACGCTCCCCAGCGTCATTTTCTGAAACTTCAACTTGATGTGTACCTTCAGGTGATGGCATATGAAACAAACCGATACGTTAAGCGGAAACAGGCGTTATGACAGAAGAAGATATTCCAAACACCACTTTTTTGAAATGGGTTGTTGCTATCCTTGGCATCCTTATTATTGCGGTTGCTTCTGCCATCGGCGTCATTCTCTATAAAAGGGCGACGAAAGCAACCTCTGAAATGATGTCAGAAACACCTGCTCCTCAGGCGCCCATCTCTCAGGCAGGTGAACCATTTGGTGTTATGGCTTTAACTTTACCCGAGGGCGCAAAGGTGATCCGGACGGAAGTGGCTAGCGGACGAATTGTCGTAAGTTATGGGACTGGCCCTCTGGATATCTCGGGAATTTATATCCTGGACGTCGCGAGTGGAGCCGTACTCGGTCAATATACATTCAACTGAAATATGGATGTTAATCTAACAAAGAAACACTTTGACTGCCTTAGAACACATAGCATTGAATGCTATCCTGAAGAGGCTTGCGCTCTTATTATCGGGGCTAGGGTGGATGATGCAATAAAAGTCACAGATGTTGTTATTGCTGAAAATGTCGCCGCAAATAAAGAGCGTTTTTTCGAAGTTGATCCTGCAACACGGATCAGACTTGAGAAGCAGTACAGAGGCCAGTCATGTGGTGTGATAGGGGTTTTTCATAGCCATCCGAACGGTGAAGCAAGACCCTCTGCAACTGACGAAAAAATGGTGATTGAAAGAGAGCTTTTTTGGCTTGTCGCCTCAATTACACAGAGCGGAGATTTTCAGCTTAAGGGATATATACCTGGTTCAACAGAGGGGTTTGAACCTGTAAATCTGGTCATTGAAGGGAACGTCGAAAATGAGTAGCGAGCGCGTCATTAACCTTGCAAGTGATAATGCAGCACCTGTTGCGCCCGAACTGATGGAAGCATTAGTCAAGGAGAATGCGGGCCCAGCCATGGGATATGGGAATGATGACACCACCCATCGAATGGAAGAAAAGTTCAAATCCCTTTTTGACTGTGATCTAAAGGCTTACCCAGTTGCAACAGGCACAGCAGCAAATGTGCTGGCTCTGAGTGTTCTGACGCCACCTTATGGTTCTGTTTATTGCCACGAACTGTCTCACATTCAGAATGACGAGTGTGGTGCACCTGAGTTTTATACTTCTGGGGCAAAGCTCTGCTTATTACCGGGCGAAAATGGTAAATTGTCTTCTGAACTTCTGCATCATCGCCTTGAAAATGCCGGCGTAGGAGTTGTTCATCATGTTCAGCCTTCGGCTCTTAGTCTAACGCAGGTCACTGAATGCGGCACGATATATACGCCCTCTGAAGTGTCTGCTTTGACAGAGGTGGCGAAGTCTTTCAAGCTCGGCACCCATATGGATGGAGCGAGGTTTGCAAATGCGGTAGAAGCATTGGGTGTTGCCCCTGCAGATGTTACCTGGAAGGCGGGAATTGATGTTCTCTCTTTCGGGGGAACTAAAAACGGGGCCATGGCGGTTGAAGCCGTTGTCTTTTTTGATATGGATAAAGCGCAGGAGTTTGAATTTCGACGCAAGCGGGGGGCCCATTTGTTTTCGAAATCCAGATATCTGTCCGCCCAGTTGGACAGGTATATAGAAGATGATCTGTGGTTGAGGCTTGCTCAAACGGCAAATGGAATGGCTAAAAGGCTTGCTTTTGGTCTTTCAGATCTACCCGGTTGTACACTTCTGTATCCTGTAGAGGCAAATATGATATTTGCCATATTGCCTGAGGAAACTATCCATGCCCTGAAGTCAGAAGGTGTTCTTTTCTACGTGATGGGACCAGAGGCAGATGGAAAAGTGAGACTGGTGACCTCTTGGGATACAACGGAAGATGACATTGACCGGTTTCTTGAAATTGTCAAAAATTCAGCCTAGAAGCACCTTTTAGAGTGAACGGAAACGGTCGAGATGGAGAATAAGTTGCCCGAAAGCTTCACCAAATTTTGGACGATTGTTCAGGAAAGCTGGTCCCAGAACATTTTGGGGTTGGGAATAGATTCCATAGCTTACGCCATGGGTGTGCTGCTGGTTGCGCTTGCTTTACGAGGGGTGTTTACCCGGTTTGTGTTGAACCGGTTGGTTGGAGTAGCGACTCGGACCCATAACACACTGGATGACCAGTTAATTGACGCATTGGAAGGGCCTATCCGGTTTATTCCAGTTGTTATTGGTGCATACGCAGCTCTCGAAATTAGCGGTATTTCTGAGCTGCCGCGATTTGTTGATATTTCCGATAACTTGGTTAGGTCTCTGGTCGTCCTCAATTTGTTTTGGGTGCTTTATTGTCTTGTTGACCCAATGTCCTTCCTGCTCGGCAAGCTTGAAGAAATCTTTTCTTCAGAGATGGTTTCTTTCATCGTTAAAGTGTTTAAAGGGGTGGTCATTTGTCTTGGTGTTGCCACTGTCTTGGAACTCTGGGGAATTGAGGTTGGCCCGATCATCGCAGGTTTTGGTCTCGTCGGTGTCGCAGTGGCTCTTGGTGCGCAGGATTTGTTCAAAAACCTGATTAGCGGTTTTCTTATTTTGGCCGAAAAGCGGTTTAAAGCCGGTGATTGGGTATTGGTTAGCGGTGTCGTTGAAGGAACTGTTGAGAAGATTGGCTTTCGGTCAACCATGATCCGCAGGTTTGACAAGGCACCTACGATTGTTCCAAATGCCGTTTTTGCGGATCGGGCGGTTACCAATTTTACAGAGATGACCCATCGGCGGATTTATTGGAAGATTGGGGTGGAGTATTCAACATCCGTCGCCCAACTTCAGGAAATAACCGATAAAATTCGTGCCTATCTTATGGATAATGAAGATTTTGCGCAGCCGCCAGAGGCAACTTTGTTTGTTGTTACCGATAGTTTCAATGATAGCAGTATTGACATCATGATCTATTGTTTTACCAAGACTACAAACTGGGGGGATTGGCTGAACATCAAGCAAGATTTTGCGTTTGCAATTAAGTCTATTGTGGAAAACGCGGGCACTGATTTTGCCTTCCCATCTATGACTGTTTACGCCGGCACGGGGGCAGATGAACCAGAACCGTTCGTGCCGCCAAAAGCAAAACATGATGCTGGTGTTGCCATGGGTGACAAGATCGGCAGCGAAGGTGAAAGCACTTAATATTTAGCTGGCGATCTCAATTTCATAAATAAAAGTATCTCCATCTTGCTGATGAGATAGGAGTTGGTTGCCTGAAACATGGCAGTAGTGATCAAAGTCGATATAAGAAGCTGGGTCGGTGGCCAGAACCGTTAACCGATCTCCAGGTTCTAAAGTTTTTACAAACTTCTTGGTTTTCAGGACAGGTAAAGGGCAGCTAAGCCCGGTTGTATCAAGTGTGTGGTTTGCCATGTGACTTCGTGGATGTGAAATTTGGCCTCACTATAGTCCAAGAAACCAGTTCGGCAATCCCAGAATTCAGTGTTGCAGACTGTTAATGAACTTCTGCATTAAGCTAGTCATGCTTTTTTCACTTCCGACAATTGCAGCATCTTGATTGAGAAGATGGAACCAGGCCTTGTCGTCTTTAATCAAAAAATACTGATCCAGAAGTCCTTTAAAGAAAAGAACAATTCCAAGATGTGGAGCGGGCTGTGGAGATAAGATACGGCGATTGATTGTATCAGGTAAATGATCCAGAACTGCATAGCCTGTCCAGATATTCCGACTGTGCAGGTTCGCAAATACCGTTTTTAACTCGTGTGTTTCATCTTCATCCATGGGCAGAATCAATAGGCTGGACTGCGGCTTTAGCAGTCGGGGATATTTGTTGGTTGAGCTTTGAAAATCAACAATCAGACCCATTTCCTATTCTCTTCCAGTTGGTTATGAGAATTGCCCTGTCTAAAACTAATTCTTCCATTAGAAATTTAGAATTTTCAGTATGGCATTGACGTCTTAACAGGGGGTTTATGTGACCTGATAATTTTAGGTGGATTGAGTCCAATTCAAGCTAAGTCGAGAGCGGAGAAAGACTTTTTCTTTTAACTATAATTGTAAAATTAACCATTTCTACACTGAATAATGACAAGATTCCTGCCATTCACGTGATGTTTTAGCTTATTTGTTATTAAGGCTATTTGAGCTCATATATGAACAGTGCAACAATAAATTTAGAAAATGCAAAAAAGAAACAATCTGATGTTGTTCAGCATCATGAGATTGGTGAGCTGTCGCATTTCTTGTCCCGCTTTGGCAAAAGTAAGGAAGAAGCGGTAAAAACACTGCTGACCAGTAGTTTGCAAATTCTAGGTTTGGATGAGATCAGAGAAAAATTCCAGGATCGATGGGATACCCTCGAAAAACGCCTGGATTTTGCTGTCGAAGCCTTTTTTACCAAGAAGCTTTCCAAAAAGGACTTATTCCTGCGGCTTGGCACCGGTAATTATGCTCTTATTTTTGCCAATACAACACCTGAAGCGGGAAGTCGCCGAGCTTCCAAATTGGCTGATGAACTGTTGACTCTTTTATTTGGTGAACTTCCCGAGATTGAAGAGATTTCCATAAAAACGATGCAGCTTGATATGGATCTCACAGATTTTATTGGTGAGCTCAACAATTTTGAGGAATTGATTGAATATCTTCAGGGCTATAACGATGAAGATCGGGAAGTTATTGAGCAAGAGTTTAAAGAAGTCGAAGACGAGATTTCTATTTGCTATCGTCCCATGGTCAACCATGTCAAGAAACTGATGTCTGTGATGGAGGCCTTGCCGTGTCGGCTTATTAATCGAAAATGGGTACCATTGTCTGATACGGATCCGCTTGTTGAAGAATCTCCTGAAATGCGGGCAGAACTGGATTTTAAAGTTCTTAGAGATACAGACGAAGCTTTCAAACGATTTGCTGTCATGCCAAAGAAGCCACTTGTGATGGTATCAGTGGATTATGAAACGCTTGCCCATGCTTACCGGCGGATGAAATATGCTGATATCCTCAAGAAACTACCAAGCTTTACCCAGCGATACTTGATTATTAATATCGAGAATGTCCCAGCTGGTATGCTGAACAGTCGTCTTCGTCAAATTTTGACGACTTTGAACCCACTGGTTTTAGGCTTCACCCTGCAAGTTGGCGAACATTGGAATGACTTTCATGTTATTTCTGACCTTCCAGTTTACGGCTTGTCAGTCGTAGGTCATTCAGAAAAGGATCTACTCTGGATTGAAGACCTGGTGAGCCGTGCAAAAGGAAAAGGGGTCAGAAGTTGCTGGCGGGATGTTGGAAGTGATGTTCTGGCTAGGCGCGCCTTTACGGTTGGTATCGATTATGTCAGTGGACCTGTGATCGGCGCCTTACAAATTGATCCTATCTCCCCGTTCTCCCTTCGAAGGGCATATTAAGCCTTCCTGGGTTTTGTGAAAATTGTGGCCAGTTCCACATGGTTGGACCAATTGAATTGATCCACAGGTGTGATAGTGCCCATGGAATACCCACCGTCCATCAGCGTTTTTGCATCTCTGGCAAAGCTGGACGGATTACAGGAAATAAAAATGATCTTTGGAACGCTGCTCAAGGCAAGCTCTGCGACTTGCGCAGCCGCACCAGCGCGGGGTGGATCAATGATGACAATATCAAAGACTTTCAGCTCTTCGGGCAAAAGAGGTTGGCGAAATAGATCTCTTTCCACAGGATCGATGGCAAGCATCTGCCTGTTGGCTCCGATTTTTAGAGCCAGTACCAGGTTAGGATCACTTTCATAAGCCGATATGGATTTTACTCTGTCTGCAATTGGCAAAGAAAAGGTTCCACAGCCAGCAAAAAGATCTGCAACCATTGCGCCGTCATCAAGGTGATCTTTGACGTGCTGAATTAAAAATTGCTGTCCACTCTCCGTCGCTTGTAGAAATCCACCTGGCGCTAAAGGGACGCGTTTATCTCCGATCTGGATCTCAGTCGTTCGGGCTTCTGAAATCGTTTCCAGAATGTCGGCGCTGGTATCATAAAATGCGATCCGTGACAGATTGAATTCGCTCGCGAATGCGGCAAGCTTTTCCCTGATTGCAAGGGTCATTTCGAACTCACCGTTAATCAAAAGATCCACGCCTGTTGCTGTATCGGTAAGGCTGAGGCGGGCTTTGCTGTTGCGGTCCATCAATTCACTCATCAGCGCGCGGAGCGGTTTCACCAAATCCAAAAGGGCAGGGGTGATCAAAGGGCAATCGCCAACATCAAATACCTGATGGGAACGCTTAACGTGGTAACCGATCATAGCCCCCTTCTTCCGTTTGGAGGCAACCAGATCAACCCGGCGTCTGGAGTGAGGGGGACTGGTCTTTGTAGGTGCTATGGGTGCGTCTGTTATACCGTGCTTTTCTAGTGCTTCTTGGATAACTTCCGCCTTCCAGATGGCTAATTGCTCTTCATCCAAATGTTGAAGATTACATCCGCCGCAGGTGCCAAAGTGACGACAAACCGGTTTCACCCGATTTACTGCAGGCTGTTTGATCTCCAAAAGTTCGGCCTCGAACCCTTTTCCCTTTTTTGACGTCAGGCTTACTTCGACCACTTCGCCAGGTAAAGCGAGAGGGACATAAACGGTTTTTCCCTGGTAGCTAGCGATGCCATCGCCCGCAGCGCCTAACTTTTCAATTGTGAGTTCAGCCTTCATAGCGGGCTCCGAGTAAAAATTCGTGATTACCATCTGATCCTGTTATCGGGCTATCGATCGTTCCAAGCAGTTTCCAACCTGGCATTGTTTCGATCCAGTTTTCCATATCCAAACGGACCGCATCCCGGACAGCATCATCCTTGACAATACCCCCTTTGGCGATGTTGGCTGCGCCAACTTCAAACTGAGGTTTAATCAAGGCCACCAGATAAGCCCCTTTTCTGCAAAACGATAATGCAGCTGGCAGCGCTTTTTTCAAGGAAATGAAACTGACATCAGATACCACCAGGTCAATTGGTTCAGGAATTTCAGCCGAAGTGAGGTTGCGCGCATTGACCCCTTCTAAATTGATAAGGCGAGGCTCCCCTTTCAATCGCTCGTGAAGCTGATCATGGCCCACGTCAACCGCGTATATCTTCGCAATGCCCTGTTCCAGTAGAACTTCACAAAAGCCACCAGTGGAGGCCCCGATATCGGCTGCAACTAGGCCTTTCGGGGTAATGTTAAATGCTTCCAGCCCTGCAAGCAGTTTTAACGCGCCGCGGCTTACCCAGTCTTTGTAGTTGCTATCAATTCTAATTTCGCTGTTGTCTTGGACCTTTTGGCTAGACTTCACAGCGATTTCACCATTGACGAAGACTTGTTGACCTTGAATAAGATGCTGCGCCCGAGCGCGGCTTGCAACCAAGCCGCGGGCAACGAGTTCCTGATCCAGTCTGTTGGAGGGCATGATCTTTTAAAGGGCGGACAGGCTTGATTTGCTGCTCGATTTACCCTCGATGGCCTTCAAGGCGGCATCCACAATATTGCCTGCATTCAGCCCGGCTATATCATACATCTTATCGATACCAGCTTGGTCAATATACTGATCTGCCATGCAAAGTGGGCGAACTTTTAAGCCATCATCCAGTAATCCGTTCATAGACAGGAATTGCAGGACATGACTGCCAAAGCCGCCAACGGAGCCTTCTTCAATGGTGATGAGGACCTCATGATTGGTAGCCAGGTCCCGAATGAGGTCTTCATCTAACGGCTTGCAGAAACGTGCATCGGCTATAGTTGTTGAGAGGCCCTTGCTGTCTAGTGTTTCTGCGGCTTTGCGCGCTTCTTCTAGGCGAGTTCCGAAAGACAGGATCGCAATGCGGCTGCCTTCCTTGATGAGACGACCTTTTCCAATCTCGAGGATCTCAGGTTGCTCTGGGAGTTCGACACCGACACCTTCACCCCTTGGATAGCGGAAGGAAATAGGACCTTCATTATAAGCGGCGGCCGTCGCAACCATGTGAGTGAGTTCAGCCTCATCTGATGCTGCCATGACCACCATATTTGGAAGTGTCGCTAAATATGTAGTGTCAAAGGATCCGGCATGCGTTGCACCATCCGCACCTACAAGGCCTGCCCGATCAATTGCGAACCGGACTGGAAGGTTCTGAATAGCCACATCGTGAACGACCTGATCATAGGCGCGTTGCAGGAAAGTGGAATAAATAGCAACAAATGGCTTTAGGCCTTCGGTTGCCATCCCAGCGGCAAATGTGACAGCATGTTGTTCCGCAATTCCGACATCAAAGCAACGACTTGGAAAGCTTTTTGCAAACTGGTCAAGTCCCGTTCCGTCCGGCATAGCAGCCGTTATCGCAACAATTTTCTCATCTTTTTCTGCCTGTTTGATCAAGCTGTTTGAAAAGACTTTGGTATAGCTTGGCGCATTTGGAATGGCTTTTGATTGTGCGCCTGTGACCACATCAAACTTAGCAACCCCATGATACTTATCAGCCGCTGCCTCCGCAGGAGCATAACCCTTGCCTTTCTGAGTTACGCAATGGATAAGGATTGGACCGTTTTGGGAATCGCGCGCGTTCTTCAGAACTGGAATGAGATGCTCAAGGTTATGACCATCGATAGGTCCTACATAGTAAAAACCCATTTCCTCAAAGAGGGTGCCGCCTGTGACCATACCACGTGCAAACTCTTCTGCCCGGCGGGCCGTCCTCTCGAGCGGGTCCGGCAGTTTGGAGGCGATTTGCTTCATCAATTCACGAAGGCTGCGGTAAGAACGCCCTGACAAAAGTCGTGACAAATAAGCACTCATTGCCCCAACTGGTGGGGCTATGGACATGTCATTGTCATTTAAGATCACAATCTGTCGGCTATCCATAGCGCCTGCATTATTCATAGCTTCGTAAGCCATCCCCGCGCTCATGGAGCCGTCGCCAATCACTGAAACGACGTTATTGCTTTTATTCAGCAAGTCGCGAGCAACAGCCATGCCCAGCCCAGCTGAAATGGAGGTAGACGAATGCGCTGCGCCAAACGGATCGTACTCACTTTCGCTCCGTTTGGTGAAACCCGAAAGGCCCCCATCCTGACGCAGAGTGCGGATACGATCCCGGCGGCCTGTCAGGATTTTATGGGGATAGCATTGATGACCCACATCCCAGATTAGCCGATCTTCTGGCGTGTTAAAGACATGGTGAATAGCGACAGTAAGTTCGACAACACCAAGACCAGCTCCAAGATGGCCACCTGTAACGGAGACAGCACTAATTGTCTCTTTCCGCAGCTCATCGGCTAACTGAATGAGTTGTTCGATGGTGAAATCACGCATGTCCTTCGGTTCATTGACTTTGTCCAGAAGGGGCGTCTGTGTCATTCTGTCGTCCATAGGGCCTTCTTTACTTTCGTCTTTCTACTGTAAACCGAGCAGCATCACGCAGGAGCTCTGCGTTATCTCGGAACATTGTCAGATGTCCCGCCGCCTGCGTTGCCAACATATTTGCATGAACTTTGGCTTTCTCAAGGCCGAGCAAAGATACAAATGTGGCTTTACCTGCATCTACATCTTTTCGGGTTGCCTTGCCAAGCTCATCCATCTCACCTTCAACATCCAATATGTCGTCTGTGATCTGAAAAGCCAGTCCCAGATCATGTGCATAAGCTTTTAGGGCGGAAACCTGGTTTGGTGCGGCATGTCCAAGAATAGCCCCTGCCTCACAGGCAAATGCGATCAGCGCGCCCGTTTTCAACTGTTGCAGCCGAGTAATTACGGGCATGGAGATCTCATCTGGATCGGTGTAGATATCCATTGTTTGGCCGCCAACCATTCCCTGGCCACCAGCGGCCTGTGCCAGTCGGAGTGTCAGTGCCGCCCGGACACTTCCAGAGGGATGAGTTTTAGGGTCTGCAAGAATTTCAAAAGCTAAAGCTTGCAAAGCATCACCGGCGAGCACTGCGATCGTTTCATCGAACTGTTTGTGAACCGTTGGTTTGCCACGCCGCAGATCATCATCATCCATGCACGGAAGATCATCGTGGATCAAAGAATAGGTATGCATCAGTTCGAGTGCTGCGGCTGCTCTGACAGAGTAGTCTCTGGACACATTGAAAAGATCAGCAGATTGGATAACCAAAAAAGCCCGAAGCTTCTTACCGCCGGAGAGAACCGCGTAACGCATAGCATCGTGCAGAGGCTTCTCTGGACCATTGCTGTTGGGTAGCAAGCTATCCAATTCTTTGTCGATCAAGTTGGCCGTCTGGCGGAGCGCAGTTGCGAAATTGTCTTCCATGTCCATATCCGAATGATCAGAAATTCTCTGATGGGTTAATCGATCTGGGTCGGCTCTGCAGTGAGGGTCCCATTTTGGGCGACGATTTTTTCGACCCGGTCCTGAGCAGATTTCAGTTTGTTCTCACAATGCTGTTTCAATTGTGAACCCCGCGTATAGATTTCAATGGATTGATCCAGATTGACCTGACCAGAATCCAGTTTTTCAACAATCTGTTCCAGTTCCTTCAGCGCATCCTCAAAACTGAGGCTCTGAATATCGGCAGGTATAGTTGCAGCTTGCTCAGACATGGTTTCTCCTTTGGGGTCTTATACTCTGCCTTTACGCATCAAGCAACGCTTTGACATGTGCGCAGGCACTTTCAGACAAACCCGTCAGATCATAGCCGCCTTCAAGAAGGGAAACCACCCTTCCTTCGCAGCATTTTTCCGAGATCTTCAGAAGTTCTTGAGTTATCCAAGTGTAATCTTCAGCCTCTAAATTGATATTGGCAAGTGGGTCCAAATGATGGGCATCAAATCCAGCCGAAATGATTAGCAATTCAGGATTGAAGCTTTCTAGGGCGGGGAGAACTGTGTCTTTGTAGGCATCGCGAAAGGCTTTACTGCCAGACCCTTCAACCAGCGGCACATTCACAATATTTCCTACACCGGTTTCATTTGCATAACCGGTTCCTGGATAAAAGGGTGGGGACTGATGGGTGGAGCCATAAAAGAGGTCAGGGTCTTTCTCAAAGATATGTTGAGTTCCGTTTCCATGATGGACGTCAAAATCAATAACGGCGATGCGTGTTAAGCCGTATTTTTTGCGTGCGTAATAGGCTGCGACTGCTGCATTGTTAAAAAGACAGAAGCCCATAGCCTTATCTGCCTCAGCATGATGCCCGGGAGGACGGATCGCGCAAAAGGCATTGGTGTCTTTTTCTGTCATCACAACATCGACCGCATCGCGCGCCGCGCCAATACCGCGCATTGCGGCATCGAAACTTCCGGGAGACATAAAGGTATCTGGGTCCAGTTGAACAATCCCTGAGGTTGGACGACTGTTCTTGATATGCTCTACATGGGATTTGGTATGGGCGGGAAATAACAGATCCTCTTCCCCGTAGCTTGCATCATGCCGGATTAGGGCGTTGAAATCCTCTTCTTCTAGAAATTGCAGGACCATTCGCAAACGATCAGGTCTCTCTGCATGGCCATAGCCGGTATCATGGAACAAGCAGTCCCGGTGAGTGAAGAGGTGTGTTGTCATTTCAGAACCTTCTTGCTGTCAGTGCTCTTTACATCTCCCTATTTGTCAGATTTTCAGTTTGAATTCAAACTGAGTCCGTTCAAATAGGATCAGGAAATAGGGTTTTGAAATTCTGAGATAGGTTTCTGCGACAGAAAAAGAGGGACTTAATGAACCTGTTCTTCACTGAGTCCCAACAGCACGCATAACATGACAAAAGATTGAGCGCTGATGTAATTGAACTGAACAGCCAGAGTGTTTGCTTCGGTGTGCCGGATCACACGGCCTGTAAATTGACCTTTTTCGGTTGCCTGATAAATATCAATTTCACCCCGAACTTCAGAGCCAACTTCAAGTTTTTCCTCTGCATAAGTTATGCTGAAACCATCCGGTGACCAGTCATGAGCAAGATAGGGTTTCCCATCCATAAGGATAACAACGTTTTTTGTTTTGTTTCTGTAGTATTTTCTACGATTATCCATTCTTCAGGACCGCTTTTTTTTCTTCAGTCAACGAAAATACAAAATACGGTGGCAAGGTGACTTGCAATTGACTAAATAATCATTTGTACTCTCAGCCTCACTCTCTAGTAGAGTATTTAACAAACTATTAAATCAGGGCAGGTCGATCATGTCGAATTCACAGAAGACACTATTACTTAGCGGTGCCAGCCGTGGGATCGGCCATGCAACCGTAAAGCGCTTTAGTGCTGCGGGATGGCGGGTGTTAACAATCTCCCGGCAGGCTTTTTCAGAGCATTGTCCTTGGGATGGTGGCGAAGAGAACCATATCCAACTGGATTTAGCCGATATGGACGCCTTGAAACTCGGAATTGAAACGATCCGCGAAAAGCTTGCTGGTGCCCCCTTAAACGCACTTGTAAATAACGCCGGAATTTCACCTAAAGGACCTGGTGGAGAGCGTTTTAGTACCCTGAACTCGAACTATGATGACTGGCTACACGTCTATAACGTAAATCTTTTTGCGCCGCTCATGCTTGCGCAAGGCCTTTTCAAGGAACTGGTTCAGGATAAAGGTGCCATTGTAAACGTTACTTCCATTGCGGGAAGTCGGGTTCATCCCTTTGCGGGTTCGGCTTATGGGACCTCTAAAGCAGCCCTTGCCGCTCTAACGCGCGAAATGGCCGCTGACTTCGGGCCGCACGGTGTTCGGGTGAATGCGATTGCACCAGGTGAGATTGACACATCCATCCTCTCTCCTGGTACTGAGGATCTTATTGAAGACATTCCCCTCCGGCGTCTTGGAAGGCCAGAGGAGGTTGCCTCTACAATTTATTTCCTTTGCGATGCCCCATCATCTTACGTCACAGGTGCAGAGGTTCATATCAACGGCGGGCAGCACGTATAAGAGATTACTGCCCGCACGCTATGAATACTAAGCGTCGCGCCAGCCTTCCTGGTTGACAAGTACTTCCAGCCGATCAAGTGCCCGCTCATACCGATCGAACATTTCATTGATTTCCGCTTCAGTGATAATCAAGGGCGGACAGAGCGCCAGATTATCCCCAGCAACGGCGCGGCTGATCAGTCCTTCTTCCTGCATCATCAGATAGCCTTTAGGACCGACAGCATGGGCTGGTGCAAAAGAGCGTTTAGTTGCCTTGTCAGCTACCAGCTCAGCCGCCCCAACAAGTCCACAAACACGAACTTCACCAACTAGTGGATGAGCTTCTAACGCCTTAAATCGGCTCTCAAAAGTCGGAACAATGGATTTAACGTGATCCATAATGTTTCGCTCTTCCATCAGCTCCAGTGTCCGGATCGCAACAGCTGCCGGAACTGGGTGACCAGAATAGGTGTAACCATGAGCAAAAGCGCCATGTTTTTCACTTTGCTTCACCATGCCTTGGAAAATCTCTTCGGAAATCATCACGGCAGCGATGGGCAGATATGCACTTGATAGGGCCTTTGCGCAGCTCAGAATATCCGGTTTCATACCCATTGTCTGGGTACCCCAGTAGTTACCGGTTCGTCCAAAGCCACAAATAACTTCGTCTGCGACAAGAAGGACATCGTATTTTTTAAGAACAGCCTGAATTTTTTCGAAGTAGCCTTTGGGCGGTACAATAACGCCACCAGCACCCATCACGGGCTCGGCAATAAAGGCGGCGATTGTTTCTGGCCCTTCTTTCAGAATTAACTCCTCCAGCTCAGTCGCCATCCGGGTTGCAAATTCCTCTTCGCTTTCACCATCTTTGCCGAAGCGGTAATAGTGTGGACAGCTTGTATGCAGAATATTCTGAATAGGAAGATCAAAGTCATTATGAAGTGGGGGCAAGCCCGTCAGGCTGGCGGCCGCAACAGTCACCCCATGATAGGCTTTCTGCCGACTGATGATCTTCTTCTTTTTAGGAAGCCCACGAGAATTATTGTAATACCAGATGATCTTAACAACCGTGTCGTTTGCTTCTGATCCGGAGTTTGTAAAGAACACCTTAGAGAAATCTGCCGGGGCAACTTCTTTCAATTTTTCCGCCAGTACGATTCCAGGCTCAGTCGATTTGCTGGCGAAGGCATGGTAGTATGGCAGCTTCTGCATTTGCTTGTAAGCTGCATCAATCAGTTCTTTCTCACCAAAGCCGAAAGACGTGCACCAAAGACCAGCTAAGCCCTCGATATATTCCTTGCCATTGTCGTCATAGACATAGATGCCTTTCCCGTTTTCGATAATCAACGGACCTGTATCTTGATGAGTTGACAGGTTTGTGTAGGGGTGGATCAGGCTTCTGACATCGCGACTGGCCAGTGAATTGCCTTCTTTCAAGCTTGGACTGCTCATAAGACGCCTCTTTTTCTGCAAAATAAAAGTTTGATCCCAAGCTAATTCTCAATTGACGTAGCGTCAAATAATCTTCGCGCTTGTTCCAATTAATATTTACTGGCTAAATACTGGAAAAGGGGAGGAAGAAACGTGGAATTCAAACTGACAGGTGCGGATGGTCTCTCTTTGCATCTTTATAAATGGTTGCCTGAAGGGGAGCCAAAAGCGGTTGTGCAGATTGCTCATGGCATGGCTGAACATGCCAAACGATATGCGAGGTTAGCAAAGGAATTAAATGAAGCTGGCTTTGCGGTCTACGCCAATGACCACCGGGGACATGGGTTATCGGTTCCAGATGGAAAAATTCCCGGCCATATGGCGGATAAGGACGGCTGGCGTCTCGCGGTAGAGGATCTGAAGCTAATCAATAACAAGATCCGGAAAAATCATCCTGGCAAAAAGATCATACTGCTTGGACACTCCATGGGTTCCTTCATGAGCCAGGATTATATGGCACATTATCCAGAAAGTGTGGACGGTGTGGCGCTCTCTGCGACTAATGGACCACCGGGTACATTGGGCAAACTTGGGCAATTGGTCTCACGGATCGAACAACTTCGAAATGGCAAGGAAGGCCATAGTACTCTTCTTGCAAATATGTCGTTTAAGGCCTTCAACAAAGCCTTCGCGCCTAACCGGACAGAATTCGACTGGCTGAGTAGAGACGAAGCAGAAGTGGACAAATATGCGAACGATCCCCTTTGTGGATTTGATTGTTCTATCGCCACGTGGATAGGTCTATTGGACGCTCTGACCCGGATTGCCTCCGACGCTGCACTCGCCAAAATGAACAAGGAAACGCCGATTTATATTTTTTCCGGCACGAAGGATCCGGTCGGGGAGCAAACAAAAGGCGTGAAGCGTTTGCTGAAACAGTATGAGAAGCACAAATTTTCAAATGTAACCCAACGCTTTTATGAAGATGGGCGGCATGAACTTTTCAATGAGACAAACCGTGACGAAGTCACCAGAGATCTAATTAACTGGCTGAATGAGGCTGTTCACTAGCAGTTGCGTTGATAGCGCTCTCGGATTGGACCATCTGGCGAGCGAGCCTGGCCTGTTCCCGCTCTTTGAGCATTTTTGAGGTGAGGCGGCTTCCGTCCTCACTCCAGCCGGGTGGTCCAAATACATACATGAAGGCGGCTTTCAGGCTTTTGGCTTTTACTAGATCCGTTATGATCCCAACCCATTCGTGAAAGGCAATCACCAAAGGATTGAAACTGGCCAGTTGCTTGACAATTCCATATCGGCAAGGCTCGGTCTTGTCCTCAGCAATAAAAGTTCCAAACATTCGGTCCCAAATGATCAGAATACCTGCGTAATTGGCATCTAGATATCTCGGGTTAATGGCATGATGAACCCTATGGTGGGAGGGCGTATTGAAAATATATTCGATGGGTTTCCACATGCGATCTATTGCTTCTGTGTGGATCCAGAACTGGTAAACAAGACTAATGCCTTGCTGAAATATGATCATTTCCAGTGGAAAACCGATTAACGAAAGTAACAGCCAGGGGATCCAGGTTGCAGCAAGGCCTCCAGTCCATGTCTGACGAAGAGCTGTCGTGAGGTTATAATACTGGGAGGAGTGGTGGTTGATATGCGCTGCCCACCAGAACCGATGTTCGTGGCTAAGTCGATGAAACCAATAGTAACAAAAATCCTCAGCGAAAAAGATGAACAGAAAAGCAAGCCAGCTATAGCCGATATCAAACAGGCGATACTGATAAACCCAAAGGGACACTCCGCCCACAATCCCAAGGTTGATAAATCCGATGGCAAATTTGCCAAGCCCCATGAAAAGTGAAGCAGCACTATCGCGATATTCGTAGTTGGATTTCTCAGGACGGAAGCGTCCAATAATCGCTTCTAGAATAATCAAAAGGACGAAGAAAGGAATGGCCAGGGTGACAGGATCAGGCAGTTGCATTTGGTTTCCCTTCTGAGGCTAACTTGATCCAAAAGTTTAAGTCTTCCTCCGTTTCCGGCTGGATGGCGAGCGGCGCGTGCGAGATGTCCTCTCGCTGGATCCGAATTGTTTGCTCTGAAATTGCTAGATTATCTGTGCCTGCGAAGCGTTGATGAACCAATTTGTTGCCGAAACTTCTTAAGGCAAAAAATTCTGTTGTGTTTTTTATCTGTGCAAGAGCGCTTTTATGATCACGCCCAAGCGTTATCTTGCTGATGGTTTCATCAGGTTCATTCAGGCGCAGGAATTCATAAACAACATCTTCTGTCAAAACCAGATCTCGCTGTCCCGCAATTAAACGGATTAGCAAAATCAGGATTAGCACAGCCGTTGTCGCCCCTCCCAAAAGATAATGTAACTCAATATCCAATTGTCAGCTCTGCGTATCATTTTTTAACATCTTACCAGCTTTGAGGGTGTGTGGAAATATTGACGTAAGGTAAAGCGTCAAAGACGTGAAAAATCTTAGCATTGTTTAGAGTAACCGCTTTACCCACATGAACTGTTTTCGTATCTTCTAAAAATCTAACAAGGAAAAATAAAAAGGGATTGTGTGTTATGAGAGGCCTTATTCAAGATCGTCCTTTACTCATTTCTTCTCAAATTGAGTATGCGGGCACTTACCATGGAGATGTGGAAATTGTCTCCAGAACGGTTGAAGGTCCAATTCATCGGACAAATTATCGAGAGATCAATCTGCGATCCAAAAAACTGGCGCAGGCCCTAGCCCGTCTTGGGGTCGAGTTTGGGGATCGTGTTGGAACCTTGGCCTGGAATGGGTATCGGCATCTTGAGATCTATTTCGGGGTCTCTGGAATGGGGTGTGTCTGTCATACTATTAACCCGCGCCTCTTCCCTGAGCAGATTGCCTATATCGCCAACCATGCAGAAGACAAAGTGATTTTTACGGATCTCACTTTTGTTCCGCTGTTGGAAGCGATCGCCTCTGAACTTGGGTCAGTTCAGCATTTTGTTATCATGACAGATGAAGCTCATATGCCTGAAACTAGCCTTCCAAATGTGATCTGTTATGAAACGTTAGTCGAGGCGGAAAATGGCGAATATGACTGGCCAGTCTTTGATGAAATGACAGCCTCTAGCCTCTGTTACACTTCTGGAACGACAGGAAATCCAAAAGGCGTTCTTTACGCCCACCGCTCAACAATTCTTCACAGCTATTGTGTCTGTACCAATGATGGCTTGGGCGTTTGCAATGCTGATACCATTCTGCCAGTTGTGCCCATGTTCCATGCCAATGCATGGGGGATCCCTTATGCCGCTGCCATGTCAGGAGCCAAGATGGTTATGCCGGGTAGCGAAATGGATGGAAAGTCAATCTATGAGTTGATGGAAGCCGAAGGGGTTACCCTTTCAGCTGGCGTTCCGACCGTTTGGTTGATGCTGTTGGGGTATGTGAAAGAAAATAGTCTGAAGTTTTCTACCATGAACCGGACAGTCATCGGGGGCTCCGCTGCGCCGCGCTCCATGATCGAAACTTTTGTCAATGAGTATGGAGTTAATGTAATCCATGCTTGGGGAATGACGGAAATGAGCCCGCTGGGGACTACTGGTAACCTTCTGAAGAAGCATCAGGATCTACCTGGCGACAAACAGATTGATATCCGCCTGAAACAGGGCCGAACAGTCTTTAACGTTGATTTGAAAATTGTCGACGATGAAGGAAATGAGCAGCCTCGTGATGGCGTTGCCTTTGGGCGTCTTCTGGTTCGTGGGCCCTGGATCACCAGCGGATATTTCAAGGCGGAGGGTGGCTCCGTTGTGGATGAAGAGGGGTGGTTTGATACGGGCGATGTTGCCACCCTCGATCCAGACGGCTACATGCAAATCACAGATCGCTCCAAAGATGTGATTAAGTCTGGTGGCGAGTGGATCTCTTCCATTGATGTGGAAAATGAAGCTGTTGGTTGTCCTGGCATTGTGGAGGCAGCTGTAATTGCGGTGCCTCATCCGAAATGGGATGAGCGTCCTTTGGTGATCGCAGTCAAAGAGGAGGGGCATTCTGTTACCAAGGAAGATGTCCTGCATCATTTGGAAAACACTTTGGCCAAGTGGCAATTGCCCGACGATGTCGTTTTTGTCGACGAATTGCCCCATACCGCAACTGGAAAACTCCTGAAAACTGCACTTCGTGAGCAGTTTAAGGACTACAAACTGCCAACTGCTTGATCTGAAGATTTATATCTTTAACGAAATGGGCCGTTTTGCGGCCCATTTTTGTTGACTGTTTAAATTGACCATTTAAAGTTGAACTAAATGGGGCAATATTTAATTAGGGGTTACTTGTATAATCATGTTGAGTTTTAAGTCAGGGGTTGTTTCCCTTTTGGCCTTGGCCACTCTTTCCGCTTGCACAACAACTTCCAGCGAGGTTCGCAGGCCAGCCAATTCATCAGATACTGCAAGAGTCGCTGAAAGTAATTTGGCGACCGTCAGTGATATTGTTGATGCATCCGGTGCCTATTCAGTAAAATCTGAGCAAGCAAAAGATTATGAAGTCGATCCTACAGGGAACAATGAAAAGCTGGTTGTTCAGATGGGAGCAGATTTTAACCGTAAGTATTTGCTATGTGACATCCCTGACAAGTGTGAACCGGTTAAACCTATCGTAACCCAAACAAGTAACAGTATTTCGACTGGTGATAAAACGGATGCGCGGGATACTGTTATCAGTGATGTAAAGCTGAGTGAGAATACCCTCTCTTTGTTTGGTAAAAATCTAACTACCTCTGCTTCTCCTAAAAAAATTCTTATCATGCAACCGGATGTGGAGTTGTATGAGCTGGGCGTTGCATTGCAGGAGCCTAATGCTTTCTGGACAAAGATTGCCAATAACTACGTTACCGAAATTTCGGCCCAATATTTTCAGAAGCTAGGCTACGACGTATCTTTGTATAAAGATAAGGCCAACGGTGTTTCTGAGAAAACGGGACAGGATTTGATCAGTCTGCATGAAGATGTTGGTATTTCAATTTTGAATTTCCAGCAGAATGCGATGCTGCAGTTACCAACTCTGCAAAGTGGCAAATTCGACTGGCATCTAGGAAAGACAACCCAGGAACTAGCATCAGGATACGGAGCAGATTACGGTTTATTCATTTATCTTCGGGATCAGTATTCCTCTGGTAGTCGTGTGGCTGCTCAAATTATGATGGCTGTATTGTTTGGGGCTCATGTTCAAGGCGGTACACAAGTTGGTTTTGCTTCTCTGGTCAATCTAAAAACCGGGGAGGTAGAGTGGTTCAATCGGATTGTGTCTACCTCTGGTGATCTCCGTACATTCCCGGCTGCGGTGAATGCAACAGATGCGCTTTACGAAGATATTCCACTCTAATGTTTTTTAGAGTTTTAGGTGTCATTCTTTGCCTGAGTTTGGCGGCTTGTAACACGACATCAGTGGAGGGACCTGTCAGTCCTGGTTACAAGCCTGCCCTAACCTCAACGGAAGCTGGGCTTTGGATGACTATGAACAAGTTTGAGCGACGGCTTGCCAATAGCGCGCTTGTTGAAAGGGATCCTGAGCTTAACGCTTATGTTAAGTCTGTGATCTGCCGTGTTTCTGAAGCGCATTGCCAGGACATCCAGCTTTTCATTCTCAAGAATCCATATTTCAATGCATCTATGGCACCAAATGGATCTATGTTTGTTTGGACTGGATTACTTTTGCGTGTGCAAAATGAAGATCAACTGGCGGCCGTTCTTGGGCATGAGCTCGTTCATTACGTTAATCGTCATAGCTTACAGCAATGGAACCGCACAAAAGCGACGTTAGAGTTTCTGACTTTTTTCACCATCGCAACTGGCGGCTTTGATTTTGGTATCACCGGCATGTTGGCAACCGTTGGTGCAATGGGGGCTTTGCAGGGGTATTCCCGCGATCACGAGCATGAAGCGGATGCGGGTGGCGTTAAATTGGTCCATGAAGCGGGCTATGATGTCGATGAGATTGTTAAGCTTTGGGAATTGATTGAAGCCGAGCACAAGGCCTCCGAAAAAGAAACTCCAAGTATTTTCTGGGCAACTCACCCTGCAAATGAAGACCGGATAAAACGCCTCACGGAAGAGGGGGAGCGTTTAAAGGCTGACCGACGAGTGCTCAAAAGGGGGCCATCTTCGAAGTTTCAAGACGTTTACGCCAAACACTGGCATCAATGGGCTCAAAATCTTGTAACTGTTTCCGGCCCTAAAGAAGCTTCCGTCGTTCTTGAGCATCTGGAGGCCAATGGACAGAATGCCGAGGAAATTGCTTATTTCATTGCCGAGGTATACCGGCGAAAGGGAACAGAAGACGAGCTTGAAAAAGCCAAAGAATATTATCTCAAGGCAGCGTCAATAGAACCGGCTCCCTTGAAAACTCACAAACATCTCGGCCTTGTTGAAAAGCGACTTGGAAGAAATGAGGCCGCTATCTCCAGTTTCGAAACCTATCTGGAGCAAAACCCTTCAGCTGCGGATGCAAAACTTGTCCGCTCATATATTGAACAGTTAAGGAAATAAAATGCGAAAACTGCTTGTCTTGTTTTCTCTTCTTCTCGTCACAGCCTGTATACCGAGTTACAAACTGTTAAAAACAGGTAATCGGGTCATGTGGGACAGTTATACAGTTGCTACGGCCGAAAATATCAATGAAATGCAGTCTGAAAAGGCAATTTCTTGGACCCAATATGGCCCAATTCTCGAGAATATCCAATTCATTAAGCCGCTTAAAGAGGGTGATAAAATCCCAGGTGACTACAAGGATGATGTCGCGTCGAAGGTTCCTGCTTACCGAACCGGAATGACACCCGAAGAAGTAGTCGAACTCTATCGGTCCAGTGTCTCGCTAAATGGCAAGGTGGTTACAGAGATTTCAGAATTAACACCGCGGGATATTGGCGGCCTTGCCGGATATAGCTTCGAAGCGTTTGTCTCGACACCAAAAGGCAAAGACTTAAGGGTCAAAATCTATTTTGTAGAAAAGGATTCCAAGCTTTATCTGATTGAATTTGGCGCCCGTGCCGTTCATTACTATCAAGCTCGTCTTCAGACTGCTGAGCAGGTTGTAAATTCACTGACTTTCTAGATTGTGACGGTCCCCACATTCATTTTGAACGATCGGTCTTGATCTTTGGGATGAAAACCGATTGGATGGCGGGGACTAAAAACATAAGGAAGAAAAATGACCCTGCAAAATAAACAATACCGTCTCGCAGCACGGCCTGTTGGAACTCCAAAGGATAGTGACTGGGAATTTACGACGGAGGCCATACCAACCGCCGGGGAGGGCGAAGTGGTTGTCAAGGTCCACTATGTCTCTCTTGATCCAGCGATGCGTGGCTGGATGAATGATGCGAAGTCCTATATTCCGCCTGTTGGACTTGGGGAGGTCATGCGGGCTGGTACTGTCGGTGAAGTGATCGAAAGTAATAACTCTGCTTTTGCAGTTGGTGATTATGTAACCGGTTACCACGGCGTGCAACAGTATGGAAAATCAGATGGAAAGGACTTGGTTAAGGTTGATCCCAACCTCGCTCCTTTGCAAAGCTATTTGGGGGGTCTCGGTATGCCTGGGCTGACGGCCTATTTTGGGCTTACAGATGTAGGCGCAGTGAAAGAAGGGGATACGGTTCTCGTCTCTGGTGCTGCGGGGGCAGTGGGCTCTATGGTTGGTCAGATCGCCAAAATTTTGGGTGCTCGTGCAGTGGGTATCGCTGGCGGTGCAGGCAAATGCAGGTACGTGGTTGACGAGCTTGGCTTTGAAGCATGTGTTGATTACAAATCGGATAGCTTCCTGAAAGACTTGAAAGAGCCATTGAAGACAGGTGTTGATGTCTATTTCGATAATGTGGGCGGGGATATTCTGGATATTGCACTTGCTCGCCTTAATCGACATGCGCGCGTTGTGATTTGTGGCGCAATTTCTCAGTACAACAACACAACGCCAGTTCAAGGGCCCGTCAATTACTTGAACCTTCTGGTACAGCATGCCCGAATGGAAGGCTTTGTCGTATTTGATTACATCAAGCAATATGAAGAAGGAACGCGCCAGCTCGCAACCTGGTATTCAGAAGGGAAGCTGCAGTTCAAAGAGCATATTGATGAGGGAATTGAAAACTTCCCAACCACTTTCCTTAAACTTTTTACCGGCGAAAATTTCGGTAAGCTGGTTTTGAAAGTGAACGAAAACTAGTCTTTCCAGTAATTCTGAAGCGATCGGCCGCCCTTTAGAGTTGCAGCTTTGAAGGGCGGCTTTTTTGTGAGTGATATGACTGTCTCTATTCAAATTGTTCCGGGGAGCCAAGCTGATGCGATGGAAATTGCAAGGCTATCAAATATGGCGGCCTCAGGGACTTCTTTCGTGCGCTGGCAACAACTTGCAGAAGGGACTGCTGAAGACCCATGGAATAAAGGTGCGGAATGTGTCAGGCGCGACGTGGGAGAGTTTTCTTACCGTCATTGCTATTTACTTAAAACAGCTGAAGGCAAAGTTGCAGGACTGGTAAATTCATTTTTGATGATTGAGGAAAATGCTGATCTCAGAGATGAGCCAGCCTGGCTTCCCTATGCTCAGCCTTTTCAGGAATTTGAGGGATCTGTCGTCGGGAATTGGTATATCAATTTTCTCGCCGTGAAAGAGGAGTATCGGGGACAGGGATTGGCAAGTCACCTTCTGGATCATGCGTTGAAATTGGCAAAAGATAGCGGGGTCAGTGCTGTCAATTTAGTGGTCTTGGGCAGTAAGACTTCTGTTATCAGATTATATGAACGATATGGTTTTTCTATCCAAAGAACGCTTCCGGCGATTTCTATGGGGGATCAGTTTATCGGGGATAGTTGGCATCTCATGGAAAAGCAGCTTTAGGGTTTTGGGAAAAAGATTGAAGTCTCCCCCTAATGAAGTTACATCTGCTGCAATTGAAATCTAGGGCCCCATAGGTGGCCATGAATGTGGAACTGCTGAATAAGCGGTTCGGAAGTGATCATGAGTATTCTTGAAGATCGTGTCGCCAATCGGCGCACTTTTGCGATTATTGCCCATCCGGACGCGGGTAAAACGACTTTGACTGAAAAGCTGCTGCTCTTTGGTGGTGCTATTCAGTTGGCCGGCGCGGTGAAAACTCGGGGAGAGCAACGCCGTGCTCGTTCTGACTGGATGAAGGTGGAACGCGAGCGGGGCATTTCTGTTGCCTCGTCTGTCATGACTTTCGACTATCAGGGCAAGACGTTCAATCTGCTTGATACACCGGGCCATGAGGACTTCTCCGAAGATACATATCGAACCTTAACTGCGGTGGATAGCGCCGTCATGGTGCTTGACGGGGCGAAAGGTATTGAAAGCCAGACGCGGAAACTCTTTGAGGTCTGCCGCCTTCGCGATATGCCGATTGTCACTTTCATCAACAAATTCGACCGTGAAGCCCTCGATCCGTTTGAGCTGTTGGATGATATTGAGCAGACCCTGGCGCTGGATGTGGTTCCAGCGAGTTGGCCGATCGGCATGGGGCGGAATTTTCATGGGTGTTATGACCTGTTCAATGATCGTCTGGTGTTGGTCAGCAAAGACAAAAACAATCATTTGGACGAAGGTATTGTTTGCAACGGTATTGATGATCCAAAGATTGATGAACTTTTGCCAACCGGATATGCCGAAAAACTCCGGGAAGATGTCGAAATGGTTCGGGAACTTTGCCCTGAATTTGATCAACAGGCCTTCCTTGATGGAACGATGACACCTGTATATTTCGGATCCGCGATCAATAACTTCGGGGTTGAGACTTTGCTGGATGGCCTGACCCTCATGGCGCCTTCTCCAAAGCCTGCACCATCTGTGGATCGCGAAATTCAGCCAGATGAGAAAAAAGTCAGCGGCTTTATTTTCAAGATCCAGGCCAATATGGACCCAAAACACCGGGACCGTATTGCTTTTATGCGACTGGTGTCTGGCCATTTCAAACGGGGGGCCAAGCTGAAGCATGTGCGTTCTGGCAAAACCCTGGCCATTCATAATCCTGTTCTGTTTCTGGCACAGGATCGGGAGTTGGCTGAAGAAGCCTGGCCCGGTGATATTATTGGCCTACCCAACCATGGAAACCTTCGAATTGGGGATGCCTTGACAGAGGGCGAGGATGTTCGCTTTACCGGCATTCCAAGCTTCGCACCGGAATTGTTGCAGAAGGTTCGTCCTGTCGATCCAATGCGCGCTAAGCATTTGGGGCGTGCTCTGATCCAGATCGCTGAAGAGGGCGCAGCCCGCGCCTTTAAAACTCGGTTAGGATCAGATTGGGTTGTGGGTGTTGTCGGTGCCTTGCAGTTTGAGGTGCTGGCAGATCGTATCCGGACTGAGTATGATATTCCTGTTAATTTCGAGCCGACAGAGCTTTACACTGCCCGTTGGGTTGAACAGGAAGACCATAACGAATTGAAAAAATTCCTCGATGCCAATCAGGCTTCACTTGCCGAAGATCATGATGAGGCACCTGTTTTCCTCGCCCGTAATGCATGGCATCTTGAGCGGGCGGAGAAAGACTGGCCAAATATTAAGTTCTGTAAAACCAAGGAACAGCTTGTTTAGGGAGATCTAAATGCCTTCTTTTGATATTGTTTCTAAGACTGATCTGAACGAGGTTGCGAACGCCCTCAACAATGTCCGCCGGGAAATTGAGACCCGTTATGATTTTAAGGGCAGCAACTGCACTATCGAGCAAACCGATAATGTGATTACGATCCATGCTGACGATGATCTCAAACTCCGTCAAATGCATGAGCTGCTGCAGGGGCATTTGACCCGTCGGAATGTGGATGCCGGTGTTCTGGAATATAAGACCCCTGAGAAAGCCGCCGGTCAAAGTGTGCGTCAGCAGGTAATTGTGCGCGAAGGCATTGATAAGGAACTTGCCAAGAAACTGGTGAAATCCATCAAGGGGAGCAAGATCAAGGTCCAGGTCGCCATTCAGGGCGACGAGCTTCGGGTTACCGGTAAAAAGCGGGATGACTTGCAGGCAGTTATATCCTTTTGTAAGGAGCAGGATACGGAGATGCCCCTACAATATGTGAATTTCCGCGACTAGTTCGCGGTTGGGAATTCAAGATTTGAAGGGGATGGTCTTGCCATCCCTTTTTTATGCCAGTTGATAGGTAGAGCTGACCCTGAGATCACCTTCTGTTTTCACCTCACCCGTTTCAACCATGAGGATAATGTGCGAATAAACAGAGCGTGCAGCTGCTGGATGTAAATATTCTGGCACATCTTTATACATCTTCTTGACCATTTCCGGGATACTTGCAGGTCCTTCCTGAAGGCAGGAGCGGATTTGGTCTATGCGGCTATGACGATGAGCAATGAGCCCCTTCACATGTTCCTTCGGGTTGTCAATTGCCGGTCCGTGAGTTGGCCAGTAACGATCATGATCAAAGTCCAATAGTTTTTCTAGACTTTCCAGATACTGTTTCATGTCCCCATCAGGCGGAGAGACAATAGAAGTCGACCAACCCATTACGTGGTCACCAGAAAATAGGGTTTTCTCTTCGACTAACTCAAAGCAAAGATGGTTGGAAAGATGGCCTGGGGTATGGATAGCCCGAACAGTCCAGTCGTCGGTCTCGACCAGATCTCCATCCTTTAGGTAAATGTCTGGGTTAAATTTCATATCCCCATCTTCTTCGGCTTTCATGCCGGGTTTTCCGCTGCCATGGGGTCCATATCCATAGGTTTTTGCGCCGGTCTTTTCTTTAAGGGGCGCTGCGCCAGGAGAATGATCCATGTGGGTATGGGTAATCAGGATATGGCTAATGGTTTCCCCTTCGGTAGCTCGTAGTATTGCGTCAATATGAGCTTCGTCGGCGGGGCCTGGGTCGATGACAGCTACATTTTTTCCTTTTCCAAGGATGTAGGTTCCCGTTCCATGTAGGGTGAAAGCACTTGGGTTTTTCGCAACGACACGGCGGATCAGTGGGCTCAAATCACTGGTTTCGCCATACTCAAATTCAAGCTCTTTGTTAAAGGTCAGGGATGGGGCCATTGTATATTCCGTTTCGGATTTTTGTTTTCAGATCAGCTCAGCAAAGAATCTAACACCAAGCGTTTGTTTTTTTAAGTCCGGCACATCACAGATTTGTCTGTATAGAAGTGAATTCTAACATTTTTTAACCAACGAATGGAATAGGAAAGAAATGGGAGTAGTAGAAAAACTGATGAAAATTCAGTAATTTAGATAGTCCTAAAAATAGAACTTATTATATAAAATCCATATTTACTTAGAGGAACTCGTTAATAAATTAAATAGAAAAAAATTTCTTCTCAGTCATAATTATAAAATATATTAATTTTTCGTTTCTTTTAAATAATAATACTACTGTTATAAAGTATATATTAGAATAGATATTTCATGTATGTTGTATTTTGTTCATTTTATTTTGCAAGTGCGAAAAAGAATTCATGGTCGCATGTTTTTTTTACTGTTGACGCTAAAATAAATGACTGCCTATAGTTTTTAACAAGGGTCGCAAATGTCCGATTAAGTTGCGGCCTTTCAGAAATCAAAAAATAACTTTCGGACAACATAGGGGAGGCCGTTCTGTTAGAGTTTTTACAGTTGGTCATAGGCGGGGTTTCTATCGGATGCATCTATGCTCTGGTCGCACTCGGCTTCGTATTGATCTATAAAGCAACAGAGGTAGTCAACTTCGCACAGGGTGAGCTAATGATGCTCGGTGCGTTTTTTGCCTACACATTCATTTCAATTTTTGGCTGGAATTACTGGGTAGGGGCCGCAGCCGCGATTGCCTGCATGTTTGTCGTCGGCAACTTGACGGATCGTGTAATCCTGCGACCTGTATTGGGTCAGCCGCAATTTGCCATTGTTCTTGTGACAATTGGTTTTGGTTATATCGCGAGAAGTGTCGCCGGTATGATGCCGGGGTGGGGAACGGAAACCTACGCGATTGAGACACCCTTTTCTAGTGAAGGGATGGCATTGATCCCGGAATCCATGGGAACCCTAGTGATTGCCCAGACGGATCTTTCGGTGATCGTGGCAACTATCCTGTTTTGTGCAGTGTTGTATGCCTTCTTTACCTATACGAAACTCGGGGTTGCTATGCAGGCATCCTCTCAGAACCAGCTTGCCTCTTATTACATGGGGGTCCCGGTCAAGTCGGTCTTCTCCATGATCTGGGGAATTAGTGCAGCTGTCGCAGCAGCAGCCGGAATTCTGCTGGCGCCGACAACTCTGATCGATACCAGTATGGGGTTCATAGGGCTTAAAGCATTCCCAGCCGCCGTGCTCGGTGGGTTTGGGTCGATCCCAGGTGCCGTTGTTGGGGGACTGATAATCGGCATTATTGAAACGCTGGCTGGCTTCTATCTGCCACCCGGTTTCAAAAACGTCGCGGCCTATGTTGTGCTGTTAATTGTTCTGGTCGTGAGACCTCAAGGCCTGTTCGGTGAGAAAACAGGAAAGAGGGTGTAATCATGCGTTTCTTATTCAAAACTGATTATGACCAGGATATCCGACTGGCAAAACATTCGGGTTATTATTGGTCCTATGGGGCTCTGATCATTGCTGTGATCCTCGTTCCTTTTCTTCTGGATAGCTACTATGTAGGCCAGATGACCCAGCTCTATATTGTTGCCACTGCTGGGGTGGGATTGATGCTGCTGTCCGGTTACACGGGGCAGGTCAGTCTTGGCCATGCGGCTTTCTTTGGGATCGGGGCTTATACAGAAGCTGTGCTTACAGGAAATGGCCTGAGCTTACCTTTCATGGATGAGCCGATTGTTTTCTCGTTCTTCTTATCCTTTCCGCTAGCCGGCATTCTGGCTGCTTTGGCTGGAATTGTGATCGGTATTCCTGCTTTGCGTCTGACGGGTATTTATCTCGCCATTGCCACCTTTGCATTTGCGATTGTAGTGGAAGAGATCTTTTCCCGCTGGGAAAGTGTAACCAACGGATATTCTGGCTTGTTGGTCGAATATGTTGAAATTGGGAATTTGACGCTTACGGACGGCACACCGTTTTACTATCTGGCGCTCGGGGTATTGATTGCTTGTATTCTCTTTACGCTCAATCTGCTGCGCTCTCCAACTGGGCGGGCCATGATGGCAATCCGGGATTCAGAAATTTCAGCACAGAGTATGGGCGTCAATCTGGCCAAGGTGAAAACCATCGCCTTTGCCTTAAGTGCGGGTATTACAGGTCTTGCAGGTGCGCTGTTTGCGCACAAGCTCGGGTTTCTGTCGCCAGAAAGCTTTACGGTTTTCCAATCACTGGAGCTTCTAGTCCTCGTGGTTGTGGGAGGCCTCGGATCCATTCACGGGGCAATTTTTGGGGCGATGTTCGTTTTGGCGCTGCCTCAAGCTTTGGCCATCATGAAGGATTATCTGCCGGTTGAAATTGCAGAAACTCCCGGTTTCGAGCCGCTTATCTTCGGTTTGATCTTGGTGCTCTTCGTCATCTTTGAACCCCACGGTATTTATGGCCGGTGGCTGAAAGTGAAACTCTATTTCCAGATGTTCCCACTTTACAAGAAAGCCACCTTTAAGCGCCAGAAATCCTATATGAAGTCAGAGAGGTTGAAATGAGCCTGTTTACCGCAGAAAACCTGGCCATCAACTTTGGTGGCGTGAAAGCAGTGGATGGTGTGAATTTTGACATCCAGGAAGGTGAATGTTTTACAATCATCGGTCCGAACGGTGCTGGAAAGACCACTATCTTTAACCTGATCAGCCGGATTTATGATGCCAGTGAGGGTAAAATGACCTTCAATGGGGAAGATATCACGACTGTTCCACCTTATGAAATTGCGGGCCGGGGGATTGCCCGCACTTTCCAGAACATTGAACTGTTTGAGCATGCATCTGTATTGCAGAACCTGCTGGTTGGGCGTCATTGCCACACTAAACGTTCCATCTGGAAAGAAGGGCTGTTCCTGCCATCTGTCCGGCGGAATGAACTAGCCCATCGCGAAAAGGTGGAGGAAGTCATCGATTTTCTGGACCTTCAGCATTACCGCGAAAGCCTGATTATGAACCTGCCTTACGGGGTTCGAAAAGTGGTCGAGCTTGGCCGTGCGCTGTGCACAGAACCTAAGTTAATTCTGTTGGATGAACCATCTTCCGGCCTCAATGTTGAGGAAACCCAGGATATGGCCTTCTGGATTGAGGATATCAAGAAGGATCTGGGGATTACGGTTCTGATGGTGGAACATGATATGGGGCTTGTCTCACAAGTTTCGGATCGGGTTCTTGTTCTAAACTATGGTCGCATGCTGGCCTTTGGCTCACCAGCCGAAGTGCAGCGTGATCCTGAAGTTATCAAAGCGTATCTGGGGGGCTGACCATGAGTGATCCAATTCTGAAAGTTCGGAATATTGAAACCTATTACGGCCCTATCATGGCAATCCGCGGTGTTTCTCTTGATGTAGAAGAAGGGAAAATAGTCACGGTTCTCGGGGCGAATGGGGCTGGTAAAACAACGATCCTAAAAACTATCAGTGGTGTGATGGACCCACAAAAAGGGACTGTTACCTTTGATGGAAAGGAAATTCAGAAAAATGACCCCGACTGGGTTATGCGCCAAGGACTTAGTCATGTACCTGAAGGACGGGAGGTTTTTCCCTTCCTAAGCGTCAAGGATAACTTGATGATGGGGGCGTATACCCGCAGCGACAAGGACGAGATCGCAAGGGATATTGAGCTTGTTCACAGTTATTTCCCGATCCTGAAAGAGCGAGGAGACCAGCCAGCCGGACAGCTTTCTGGTGGTGAGCAGCAAATGCTGTCGATCAGTCGCGCCCTTATGGCTCGGCCAAAGGTTATGCTGCTTGATGAGCCTAGTCTTGGACTGAGTCCGCTTTTGGTGAAAGAGATATTTGCCATCATCAAGCGCCTGAATGTGGAGCAGGGCATGACCATGCTGCTGGTGGAGCAAAATGCAAATATAGCGCTCCATACTGCAGACTTCGGCTATGTGCTCGAAGTCGGGCGGATTGTTATGGAAGACACCACAAAGAACCTGCTGGCCAAGGAGGATATCCAGGAATTTTATCTGGGTATGCAGGATGAGGGTGTTCGCGGAAAACGGCGTTGGAAAAAACGCAAGACCTGGCGATAGCCGGTGATTTGGGAGGAAAAGTGATGAACGCAATAGTTTATCCACCAACTGTTATCGATGGAACAGATACAACCGCCAAGCTGTTCTGGGAGCGGGTAAAACGTTACGATAAGAAAGTCGCCATGCGCGAGAAGGATCTCGGGATCTGGCGGGAAATTACTTGGGCGGAATACGGAGCCAAAGCCCGTGCCATCGGGCTTGGACTGGTGTCATTGGGGCTGAAGCGGGGTGAGACTGTCTCTATCCTCAGTGACAATAATAAGGAATGGCTCTTTTTCGATATGGGTATTCTGGGTGTTGGCGGCGTCAGCAACGGCGTTTACACAACGGACAGTGCCAAGCAGGTGGAATATCTGTGTAAAGACTCAGATACACGCTACTTCGTCGCTGAAAATGAAGAGCAACTGGATAAGGTCCTGGAGGTTCGAGATCAGCTTCCTGATCTTCGTAAAATCATAGTGCTCGATATGGAAGGCCTGAGGGACTTCGATGACGATATGGTCATCAGTGTTGATGAGCTTTATGAGTTGGGAGAGGCTTTTCATAAGGAAAACCCCAATTATTGGGAAGAGGCTGTCGAGCTTTCCAAACCCAATGATCTGGCTATTCTCATTTACACATCAGGCACAACTGGCCCACCAAAAGGGGCTATGATCTCTCATCGAAATCTGATGTTCCAGATTTCAAACCTGACGCCCATTATTGGGTTTGGTCCAGACGATGAACAGCTATCATTTTTGCCGCTGTGTCACATCGCAGAACGGTCCTTTACAATCTTTCTACCCCTCTTTGCGGGAACAACCGTAAATTTTGTGGAAGAGCTGGATACTGTTCCTGAAAATATTAGGGAAGTTTCTCCGACGATTTTCTTCGCAGTTCCAAGGATTTGGGAGAAGTTTTATTCTGGAATTTCGCTCCAGTTGAGTGATGCGACAGGCCTTCAGAAGCTGGCTTACAAAATTGCAATCGGGGTTGGTTATCAACTTGCTGAATGCAAGCTTGAGGGCAAGGAGCCGGATGCACTACTCAAAGCCAAATTCTGGCTGGCGGATCATTTGGTTCTGAAAAATATCAAGCGTCTGCTTGGACTGGATAAAGCACATTATCTGGGATCTGGTGCTGCGCCAATCTCGCCCGATCTGATCAAATGGTATTTGGCTCTTGGCCTCAATATGTATGAGATCTACGGTCAGACTGAAAATGTAGGGCTTGCTACAACAAATCTGGATGGTCAGTTCAAGTTGGGCACTGTTGGGATTGCGGCTCCAAATACAGAAGTTGCCATTTCGGATCAGGGAGAAATCCTGCTTAAAGGTCCTCATATCTTTATGGGGTACCTCAATCAGCCGGAAAAAACAGAGGAAACTGTTGTTGACGGCTGGCTGCACACAGGCGATGTGGGTTATGTTGATAATGAGGGTTTTGTAAAAATTACCGACCGGATGAAAGACATTATCATCACGGCCGGTGGTAAGAATATTACCCCCTCAGAGATTGAGAACCAGCTCAAATTTAGCCCCTATATTTCTGACGCTGTGGTTATTGGCGACAAGCGGAAATATCTCACCTGTCTTGTCATGATTGATCAGGAGAATGTCGAGAAATTTGCTCAGGATCGGGACGTTCCTTTCACCAACTTCCGCAGCCTATGCCAGGCCAAAGAGGTTGAGGAACTGATCTGGAGTGAGATTGAACGGGTCAATAAAAACTTCGCGCAAGTGGAAACGATTAAGAAATTCCGCCTAATCGACGAAATATTGACTGCTGAAGATGATGAACTGACGCCAACCATGAAGTTGAAGCGATCTTTTGTGAACAAGAAGTACAAGGAGTTGATTGACACTATGTACTAATCGAGTGTGGGGACTTGATTAGATTTAAATAAGTGACACATTTATTAGGAAAGGCAAAATTGCCAACGGGAGGAAAATGATGAAAAGAAGAACTTTTGTCCGTTTTGGACTGTCGGTTGCTGCGGCACTTGCTGCATCGCTGGCAATCACTGGAAGCGCCAAGGCGACCCAGGGTATCGAGGATGATAAAATTATTCTCGGATCACATCAGCCACTATCTGGTCCAGTTGCTCTTTGGGGTGTTCCTGTCACGAATGGGATGCGTATGGCGGTTGAGGAAATCAACGCTAAAGGCGGCATTCATGGTCGGCAGATTGAATTGATCGTCGAAGATAGCGCCTATCAGCAGAACAAAGCTGCGCAGGCAGGTGATAAACTCCTTCGCAAAGACAAGGTTTTTGCACTCGTGGGTGCGCTGGGAACGCCAACGAACATGGTGACCATGCCACGGGCGTTGAAAATGAGTGTGCTGAACGTTTTTCCAGTGACAGCTGCTCGGGAAATGTATGAGCCAATGCATCCACTTAAATTCGGCATGTTTACACCTTATGACGATCAGATGCGCGCTGCAGTGAAGTATTTTGTTGAAAAAGATGGCGTTAAGAAAATTGGTGTCCTCTATCAGGATGACGATTTTGGTAAAAACGTGATGAAGGGCTGCGTTGAACAGGCTGAAGCCATGGGATTGCCAGAGGTTGTAAAAACCAACTTTAAGCGTGGTGCCAAGGACTTCTCCTCTCAGATCGCTAAAATGAAATCAGAAGGTGTTGAGCTGGTTTGTCTGGGAACGATTATTGGTGAAACAATCGGCAGTATGGGTACAGCCAAGAAAATTGGATTTGATGCCAAGTTTGTTGTGAGCTCTGCTGGTTATGTTCCAGAAAATATTTCATTGGCAAAAGGTTTGACCGAAGGTCTTTATGGCACTGGCCAAACACCTATTCCATACTACGAAGATGCAACACCTGAGGTGAAAGCCTGGATGGATGCCTATAAAAAACGTTTTGATAAGACGGCTGTTCTGCAATCCATTGCTGGATATGACCTGATGCATGTTTTTGGCATTGCCCTTGAAAAAGCAGGTAAGGACCTGACAGCAGAAGCTGTTGGTAAAGCCATTGAAAGCATCAAGGACTATCCGTCTATTTTTGGCAGCGCTCCAATTTCGTTTGGTGCGGATGATCATATTGGACCAGATGAGCGCAATAGTGCCAAGCTGTTTCAAGTTCAGGGTGATAAGTGGAAACTGGTACAACCAGTCTCCTATTAATCCCTCCCGACTAATAGATGAAAAAGCCCGGTTTAAAGCCGGGCTTTTTTTCTGCCAAAAAATTTGTTTGTGAACTAATTGGTAAGAATTAGAATCTATTTTTCCCCTCAGAGTAGTATAAAAGTTATTGAACAACTTGGGGGTTCAGATGTTTTCCGCAATACCGTCATTCTTATCCAAAAAGCTAAAACGAAAAGATCAAAAGGTAGAAACTGCGGAGGAAACGAAATCGAAGACCAAATTTGGAATTCGGACGCGGCTTTATGCCGCTTTTGGTGTGGTTGCGTTATTAACTTTGGCAGCAGGTGGGGTTTCCTGGCTTCTCTTTGATAGCTTGGGTCAAACGCTGAATAAGACGACAAACTCATCTATTGAGTCGCTGACACTGGCGCAAAACCTGTCTTCAAATGCGAAGTCCATCGCGGCGATCGCGCCGGATATGCTGAAAGCCACTAAGAAACGGGAAGTCGGTGCAGTCAGCCTGAAGGCAAATGGCTATCTTGCAGAACTGAACTCCAGCGTGAACGAGTTATATAATCTGGATGTAGACCCGGCGACAGTTGCAGATCTTCAAGAGCAGGTTGCTGAGTTGAAAGGCGGTATTACCAGTCTCAACAAGCAGATGCTGAAGCGGATTGGTCTGGATACCAAGTCCCGCAAAATAGATGAGGAAATCTCATTACTCCGGGAAGAGATTAATAAGGTTTTGCAGCCATTTATTGATCGGCGCCAACAGATCATCAGTGTGGATGCAGCTGGACTGGAAGTTGAAGAAGACATTACCAAGCTTCAGGAAGGTGTGGTTAAGTTGATCGATGGACAGGTCGATACCCTGACCAGGGCGCTTGGTTTGCAAAGTGATATTAATATTGCTGCAGCCCTCATTCAGAAGCTGGTTACCGCGTCAGAACTGGAACGGTACCGCGCTATTGAGATCGATTTCGCAAAATATGGCCCGCGTCTGCGGATGGCTATGATGTTCCCTGATTTCAACGGGAAAGAAAAGCTGGTTGAGCACACAAAAGCAATGCTGGAACTGGCGATTAAAGAGCAAACCGGTTTGTTCCCGCTTCGCATGGCGTACATGAACACAATGGAAGAAGCGAATAAAACTATCGCCAGTGTAAACGAGTCTGTGACAAAGGTCGCACGGGGCATTGACACGATTGTGCAGCAGATCAAAGTCGGAACCAACAGCCAAATTGAGGAAGCTGCGAAAAGCATTAGCAAAGGCAAGATAGAGCTCGGCGTTATTTCATTGGTCAGTGTTCTCGCGGCCATCCTAATTGCCTGGTTATATGTGGGCCGGAACCTGATGCGCCGACTGAACCGTTTGGTTGGGGATATGCGGGAAATTGCAGGCGGCAATTTGGAAACAGAAGTTGCCGTGCGCGGCAGTGATGAAATTACCGAGATGGGCAATGCTCTGATCGGGTTCCGCGATAACGCAAAAGAGGCAGAGCGTCTTCGGGCTCAAGCTGAGGAAGATCGTCGCTTGCGCGAAGAAGAACGGATCCGCAATGAAAGAGAAGCGGCTGAAGCTGAACAGCGCACTCGTGAAGAACGAGAGGCGGCTGAACGGGAAGCTGCTGAACAAAAACGCGCCGAGATGTATCAGCTTGCTGATGATTTCGAAAATAGCGTGAAGCATCTGGTGGAAAGCTTTGCCGCTGCAACCAGTCAGATGTCGGCAAGTTCAGAAACCATGTCAGCAGCTGCTAATGATACGACTAGTCGTTCGACTGCAGTTGCCAATGCATCAGAGATTGCGAGTAGCAGTGTGAACTCTGTGGCGTCGGCTGCTGAGGAACTGACATCCTCCATTAATGAGATCAGCCGTCAGGTAGGCAAAGCTGCCTCTATTTCCAGTGAGGCGGTTTCCGAAGCGCAACGCACCAATGAAATGGTCACAAGTTTGAATGATGCAGCTGCCAAGATCGGTGATGTTGTCGGATTAATTAACGACATCGCGGGACAGACAAACCTGTTGGCGCTCAATGCAACGATTGAGGCAGCGCGGGCCGGTGATGCAGGTAAAGGCTTTGCCGTTGTGGCAAGCGAGGTCAAGAACCTGGCAACTCAGACAGCGCGTGCAACAGAGGAAATTTCAGCTCAAATCAAAGCTGTTCAGGAAGAGACGACTGGGGCCGTTGAAGCAATCAACGGGATCTCCGGTATTATCGGCAATATTAATGAAATTGCTGCTGGTATTGCTTCTGCGGTTGAAGAGCAGGGTGCTGCAACTGGCGAAATTAGCCGTAGCGTGCAACAAGCTGCCCAGAGCACAAATGAGGTAACCCAGAATATCGGATCTGTGAATGAGGCTGCCGTGTCAACCGGTCAGTCCGCCGAACAGGTTCGTGAGGTTTCTACTGCGCTGACAAGTGAGGTCAGTGAACTGGATAAGGAAGTCCGGAACTTCCTGGATCGGGTTCGAGCAGGATAATATTAGATCTATTCTACTAAAAATTAAAAGCCCGGTAATTGCCGGGCTTTTTTAATGTAAAGTCTCAAGTAAATCAGCAATTCCTTCTATTGTGAAAAGGCTGAGGGCTGTATCTGCTTCTAACTTGACCTGGTATTTTTCCTCTATAGCCAGGACAAGGCGCATGTGATTGAGACTATCCCACTTTTCAACCGTTTCAATTGTGTCTGCGGCGTTAAGGCTGCCTTCAGGGCATTGCAGGATTTCACTCATGAGCTGGATTGCTTCGGCGGTAGAGGCTGTTGTCATAGGGCAGGCCTTTCATTATGTGTCTGCTGGTCTTTTTCCCAGTCTTCCCGAAAAAGGGCAAACTCAACCACATCGTCCAAATCGCCATCATGGTTTCGCATATGCTTTCTTAATACGCCTTCTTTCACAAATTTTTGCTTCGTATAATTAAATAGCGCTGGGAAATTTCGGGCTCTGACAAAGCCACAAATCTTCTCCAGTTTATAAGCAGTAAAGAGGAAGCGGATAATCCGTTCTCGAACTTCAATCACCACACCTTTTCCCCAGTAGGCCCGATCTCCGATAAGGACACTGGTGTGACAACGCGCATGAGGGCGCTCAACATAAACCTTGAAGATACCAACTGGTCTTTGGTTTCCTTTGTCCCGGATCAAAAGGGCTATTCTGGTTTTGTTGTTATAGGTTGAGAAATATTGACCAAGCTGCTGCTTGTCGAGGTTCATGGGATCATTCATGAACCTCATGATTTCTGGATCGGCAAACCAGGTGACAAATTCATCAGGAATGTTATCAGGATCAACGGATGTGAGTGAATAATGCTCTGTCTCAAGCGTCAGGGGTGTGCCATAAGCCCATCTCATTTTGCAGATCCTTTTAGCACGACTTCACGAACATTATCCCGATTGACTTTACCGCGGTCTGTCTTTGGGATTTCTGTAACGAAATACCAGTTTTCTGGGATCGCCTCTTTACGGATGAGGGGTTTCATCCATGCCTCTAGATCAGAAGCGGAAAGATTGCTTCCTTCTTTTTGAACACAAGCGGCTGCAACCCGCTCCCCACTAATCTCATCAGGGAGACCAAAGACACAGACTTCCAAAATTTCACTGTGCCTCTCCAACAGCAGGTCAATTTCTTCAGGGAGAATCTTGATACCGGCTCGGTTTATCTCAGATTTCTGTCGACCTGTGATGCAGATATCTCCGTTTTCATCAATGCGTCCAATGTCGCCCGTATGAAACCAGCCGTCTTTCAGAACAGCTTCTGTCAGTTCAGGTTGCTTAAAATAGCCATTCATCAAGGAAGGTGTTTGGATTAAAAGTTCGCCTTCACCTGTTTTTTTAATTTCACCGGTTAAGGTATCTTTGATAAGTGCTGAGCCGCCCCAGACGGTTCCAATACGTCCATCTTTCCGGGGTTCTTCTTGGAAGGACACACCGCCAATCCAATTGGCGGTCTCTGTAATTCCATACATGTTAAAGACAAGATCTGTTCCGGCCCATTCACATATGTCGGACCATAACTCGGTTGAAAGAGGTGCAGATCCTACATGTACCCGCTTAAGTGAATTTTTTGTAGGAGGTTGTGACAGACGTGTTGCCAGTTTCCAAAAAGAGGGGACTGAGCTTAAGAATGTAACCTCGTAGTCATCAATTAACTTGCCCAGTTGCGACAGGCCCATCGGTGATTTGTCGTCCAGTAAGATGACATCCTTTCCAGCAAATAGGGGCGTTAGCAAGTTGCCAATCAGACCGTGACCAAAATGGGTTGGAAGGGGGCAAAGGGTGGTTTTTAGAATGTCGTCCCCAATGTAGGCTTGATTGAGAGAAAAACGAGACAGAAGGGAGCGAAAACTATGTTCGACTCCTTTCGGCGTCCCTGTGGTTCCGGAGGTGAAGAGGTATAGGGCCGGCAAGTCTAGTGAAAGGGAAGATCTGGGCATACTTTTCCCCGCATGCCCTGTCGTCAGGGGGGCTTCATCGGGGCCGGTGAGAAGTACCTGTGGCTTTAAAAAATCAGTCAGGTTGTCCTTTTCATTCTCGGTCAGTGTCGGATTGGCGCAAGCTGCAGCAGCCCCCAGTCCCCAGATTGCCAATAGGTCTGCAACAAAATGGGCGGACCCACCATGGGTCATCAGCGCGATATCATTAGGGCCGATAAGTCCTTGTAATTCAGCTTGACGCTGATGGATCCGCGTTTCAAACCAGGCTTGATCCGCCCAATGGTCACTTGCTGTCGAAGTCAGTCTTCCTAAAGTTTTAAAGTGATTAAATAGCATTGAGGCCCCTATTTGATATCATCTTTTTCGCGGGCAGAGTTTGCAAGTTGCCGGGTGATATAACTGTTAAGGTCGTAATCCTCCCAATCAATATCGAGAGGAAGCGTTTGTAGATACTTACTTTTCGGGTCTGCCAGCACAGCCTCTGGAAAGAGAGCTAGTCTTTTGGGGTTGTCGATATGACAGGGCGCCCCCTCGGTGGAGGATTTCTGAGTGAAGGCTTCATAAAATAGTTTCACTAAATCTGTGCCAAGAGATTTGCTGGATGGGGTCGTATGGGTGGTTCGCAAATTTACTTCGATAACGGTCGGAAGTTCTGAGGGATCGCGCTCAAATACATCCAGACCGCCAAATCCGCTATAGCCAATCTGACGAACCAATTGAGCTAAAGGGGCCGTCCATTGCGGCCGGTATAAAGTCTCGATGACTGCACTCGGCCCATTTTTGAGAAGTTTCTGAAGGGGGCGAACGACTGTGAAGCCAAGCAGCTGACCTTGATGAGCTGCGAAGCTGACGGTAAGTTCTTCACCTTCTGCTTTTTTCTGGATTAAGGCTTGGCGAATGTCGGTGAGTGGATAGTCGCCGGTTCGAATTTCTTGCATCACCTCAGCAGGGAGCTTTTCTTCTGTGACAGGCAGAACACCCAGCCCGCCGGATGCCAGACTCATTTTGACAAAGTAGGGTGGTTTCATTTTCTGCAGGCGCTCTAGCAGTTCGGTCTCGTTACTAGCCGTAAAATGGGGTGGGATGGGAAAGCCTGCTGCTTCAGCCACTTTTAAGGAATTGTGGCGCTGATAGAGGCGAGTGTCGTTGACAAGACTGTTTTCCAACAGGTCTGAGACTATCTGGACATCCGGGGTGAGCGGCTCTTGACTGCTGCGGATATTTTCTCTGATTTTGATTAACACACTGAGCAATGTTTCATCATTGGTCAGGATAAGATCTGGTTTGGCATGATTGCAGCATCTGGATACAGCGCTCACGACTTTTCGGAAGGTAGCGTTACTGGGTGTTCCGTCAATTTTATATTTTTGATCGAAGGCACTGCTTTGTAGCAGGACCCGATTGGAAAACCCCAAGCCAAAAACTTCTGCCCCGAGTTTTTTAAACTGAAACGGCAGCCTTGCCAGGCTTACATTCATGAACATATCTGCAAACAGAATTTTGGCCATTGGCCTGCTGCCCCTCTTATTGACTTCCCGCCCTGCATTCCCAAAGGATTAAGTCATGAAATCATGAAGATTATCTCAATCTGCTCTGAACTATTTGGTTGTCGCCCGGTAAATCCCATCCCAGTTGGCTGGCGGCTGATTGAGTTCAAATGCCGCCAATCGGTCCAGATAAAGATCAGACAGGATTGCAAGATGCGGATTTATTATTTTTAGCTCTTTTGCTTTTTCGCGCGCGACGTCCCAATTTTGGCTTCGATAGGCCTCCAGCAAGGCATGAGCCGTTTCTTTGCATTTTAAAAATTCAGGGTTATTCGCGTGGTTTTCATCTCCCAACAGACCGTAAACCGTAACCGCTCCACTGCGCCCCTTAACAGCAATGAGGTCGAGTTCGATCAGGGCAAAATTCGTGAGTTTTTTAGCTGTGTCTTCGCCTACGATAATGCTGAGACCGTATGTTTTGGACTGCCCTTCCAGGCGGGAGGCGAGGTTGACTGGATCGCCGAGAACCGAATAGTCAAAACGCTGCGCTGAACCAAGGTTGCCCACGATACAGGTCCCCGTGTTTAAGCCAATACCCATACGAAGCGCCCGGTAGGGACGCTTTTCCTGTTCCGCTTCCTCTTTCAGATCATGATTGAGGGCTTCAAGCCTTTTTTGCATCGTCAGCGCGGCCCTCGCGGCAAGTATTTCATGATCCGGGGTGTCCAGCGGCGCGTTCCAGAAAGCCATAATGGCGTCGCCCATATATTTGTCGATGGTTCCTTTATGGCTCAGGATTTCATCGGTTAGTGGGGTTAGGAAACGGTTGATCAGATGTGTGAGGCCTTGAGGATTATCCCTGTAATTCTCTGAGATCCCTGTAAAGTCCCGTATGTCACTAAACAGAAAAGTCATTTCCTTTTCTTCGCCGCCAAGAACCAAGCTATCCGGTGATTCTGAAAGCTGCGAGACAAGATCCGGTGACAGGTAATGGGAGAAGGCCGTTCGGATTTGTGTTCGCTCTTTCTCGGTACTGAGATAGTTGAAATAAACGAGGTTGATGTAGACCAGCAACGAAATAAAGAGCGTATAAGAGACATCAATCAGAAGTGAAAATTCACTGAAAAGATATAGCGAGGAACTAATCGCAACACTGGAAATAAACATGAGCAGAAACATGGTCATGCGAGCGCCTACGATCGGCACCAACAAGATTAAGAAAAGGCCTGTTCCTGCTGTGCCTGCCCATTCCAGCACGGCAAAATAATCAAGTCGAAATAAGTAGCTCTGTGTAAGGATGTTTTCCAGTAGTTGAAGATGCATCTCCACCCCAGGTAGTGAGGATTGCAACGGGGAAGACCGTAGATCTTTTAGGCCTGTCGCCGATGTTCCCACAAGCAGGAATTTGCCAGCAATTTTTTTCGGGTCTATTTGTCCTGTGATGACATCGACAGTGGAAATGTAACGGGTGGGGTCAAACTCTGAATATTTGATCCAGATCCTGCCAAACTTATCTGTCGGAACTAGCGTTCCTGCCACCTTAAAACCAACCATTCCCTGGTCGTCGACCTGTGATATTACATTCCGTCCTGTTGCCACACGAAGCATGTCAAGTGCGAGTGTGGGGATCACTTTGCCATCAACCACGTTGGCCAACGGTACGCGCCGGACAATGCCATCAAAACCTTGGTCCAGACTGATCATGCCGCGACCGCTTGCTGCTTTATCCAAGACTTCAATATTCCCGATCAGGCCTGGGAATTTTCTTAAGTAGGGGACAGGATTTGGTCCCAGATTGGCAATGGTCGCTACCCTGTCTACGCCAAGGTTGTTCACGTCTTTGCGGGATGGGTTTACAGCAATGCCGAGTACTGCCCGGCTTCTCGCAAGTTGGTTGGCGAAGACTTGATCAAACGACTGCAGTGAGTTGAGTTCTTGTTCTGTTGATGGGCTTAAGGAGCCCACATTCTGCGCAATCTTGTTGGGGGAGAGCCGATCCTCCTCGGCAAAGACCATATCAAAACCGATAACGATACCGCCCATACGGGTCACGTTCTGAACCATTGCAGCCAAATAATTTCGGGGCCAGGGCCACTGCCCGAGTTGCAACAGGCTTTTTTCGTCAATATCCAGAACAGCGACGGGCTGATCCGCTATTGGCTCACGCGGTTGCCATTGTTGGTAATAGTCAAAAATGCTGTTGCGAAAATTTTGCATGAAGCCTGGATCCAGAACCTGCAGGTAGAGGGCAGGTAACAACAGACAAAGCGCCATAAACCGGCCGGTTCCTAAAGTTTGGCTCGCTTTTCCAAGAATCGTTTGGCTTAATTTTTTTAGCAAAGTAATCCCCTCAATAAGGAAATAATAAGCAAATTTGGAATATTTTAAATCAGGAAGTTCGTTTTTCGGCCAATTTAGGCCATGGTTAATACCTCTCAGTTATCTTAACCATAAAGAAAACTGGGATTCTGATGAGGTTTGTGCTACAAAAGTGTTATATTTTATTCTAATTTGCTAATAATTAGATCTGTTGAGGTACATTGAGCGCATCGGAATTCCTCTGGTGGGCTCCAAAGAGGTTGCATATCTCTGATTCCTGGGCGGGGTACTAAAAGTCCTGGGAGGCGAAGGAGAAGTTGATGGGTTCTTTAGAGGGTAAAGCGCAAGTAGAGGGTATGTCTGGCGACTTGCTTGGTGAATATACAAGCAGTGGCAATAGTCCTGTCCACTTGGGCGGCGAGTTTCTGCCTCTTACTGCGGAATTCACGCGGGATGGTACAGACCTCTACTTGGAGAACCACAACGGTGACTACATCGTCGTGCGGGATTATTTCTCTACCTACCCTGGACCTGACCTGATTAGTCAAGGTGGGGCCAAGTTGACTGCGGATATTGTGTCCCGTTTAGCAGGGCCTGGTCCTGTTGCGCAAAGTGGTGCCACGCAAACTGACGCCAGCCCAATTGGACAGATTACTGAAGCCTCAGGCGCTATTACGATCAAGCACGCTGATGGAACCTCTGAAGAGGGTTTTGAAGGCTCCATGGTCTTCAAAGGTGATGTGCTGGAAACAGGATCAGACGGCGACTTTGTCATTGTCTTTGTTGACGATACCCAGTTTTCAATGGGGCCATCTGGACGTGCGGTTCTGGATGATCTTGTCTATAACACTGAAGATAAATCCGAAAATGGCATGGGTGTCACTCTGTTGCAGGGTGTGTTCTCGTTCGTGAGTGGCAAAATTGCCAAGGATGATCACGACAGCGTTGATATCCGGACACCGGTTGGCACCATTGGTATTCGTGGGACGAGTTGGTCAGGAAAAGTCGCGCAGGTCGGCGAAGAATCTATTTTTACGCTCTTCACCGGGGCTATTCTGGTTGCAAACGAGGGTGGTTCCGAACTTCTCAGCCTGGCGCAACAGACTGTGATTGTGACCAGTTCCACTGTTGCACCGAGTAAACCTTTTGTCTTAACAGAAGAGCAATTAATTGATGCTTACGGCAAAGTGCTGCAACTCATCAATCCAGATTGGTCCGAAGATGAGGAGTTTGATCCCAGCAAAATTAATCCGGAAGCTGGGCCGCAAAATGGCGGCGGCAGTGGTGGTGGTGCTGGATTTAGCCAACCTCAGTTGGCGGAGCTTGGCGATGGCCTAGGCCTTGGTGGAATTCTTGGTTTGTCAGATCTTCTGAATCAAACCGATTTGACGGAAGATGAATTTCGGAACCTTTTGGATCCGAATTTTGATCCGGAAGAGCCTTCTGCCGAGGTGAAGGTTGTTGGTATTACGGACCCAGAAACCAAGCTGATTGTTGGCTTTGAGGTTCAGGTTCTCTTGGATACACCGTCTGAAGACCCTATCAAAATCTTCTATGAAGTTATTCCCGGTACAGCCACGTCAGATAGCAGCGTGCTGGGTGGCCTTGATTATCTGGACCTCGGCGGAGGTGTGATTACCCTTTTGCCAGGGGAAACTTTTAAGAGTTTCTCGGTTGATCTGGTCGATGATGACGTCATTGAGGGAATGGAGTTTTTCATCGTCCAACTGACAGGCGCCGAAAACGCCAATATCGACCCATTGGCCTCTCAGGCGATCATCTATATTGAAGATGATGATATCGGTGTGATTTCCATTAAACCGATGGAAACTGAAGTGCCGGAAGGCCCTGTTGCTTTCGCTGCCTTTGCAGCCTTTGCTGCGCCTGAGCCAGAGGCCGATAGCACTGTGAATGAGAGTGATGGCGTGGTTCAATTCCGTTTTGTCTTGGATAAAGCGGTTGCTCCAGGTGTTGAAGTCCGGGTGGACTATACTGTGGTTGGTGAAGGAGCTTCGCGAACTGGTCTTACACCCGGTGAGACGCAATCAGCGTATTTCTCCGGTGGGACTGATGGGCTTCCTGCTGGTTCTGAAATTGTGGTGTCAATTCCGCTGCTAGACGATGATGGGTATCAAGGAACCCAAGGGTTTACAATCCAGGTTGTCGGAGCCAGCTCAAATGCTGTGATTGATCAATCCGAAAGTGAAATTTCGGTCACGGTCGAGGATGATGAAACGCCTGTTCTTGTTTCAGATCCTGAAGATGCAGATGTCGCAGAAAATAGCGATGGCGATAGCGCTACTGGCGTGTCCCTCGGCCTTGAAGGAGGTTCAGGAAATTTCAGCAGTATTGTCTTCGCGGATGACCAGTCTGATTTTCAAGCGTTGGGACTAACCAGTGGCGGCGTAGCTGTTACGCTGTCAGGCATGGGAACTTCAGTTCTGACAGGTATGGCTGGTGATCAGGAAGTTTTTGTGGTCACACTCAATGCTGATGGAACTTATGATTTTGAGTTAATGGCTGGGGTTGATCATCTGTCTGATGAAGACATTCAATCTCTTACCTTCGCCTTCGAAGCAGAGGATACCAACGGCTCATCAGCAAATGGCGACTTTAGCGTTAATATCGAAGATTCAGCAACGCCTTCTGCAGGTGCTGTTGCACGCGTTTCTGTTGATGAAGATGACCTTCCTGATGGCGGTGATACGACTAAGGAGTCAACGACTTCCGGTGCAGAGATTCCGATCTCCTTCAACGGGGATGGTCCGGGGTCAGTAGAGCTGGATATTTCTGGTCTGCCAGAAGTAACATCTGACGGTGATCCGGTGATCTATTCTTTGGAAACACTTGAAGACGGCGTTACCCAGATTTTGACGGCAACTGCTCAACCTGGTGAAGGCGAGGGGCGCACTGTCTTTACACTGGAATTTGCACCTAATGGAAATGGTGACAATTATGCCTATTCTGTCACTCTGTTTGATAATCTTGATCATCCAGACGAAGGCGAGGATGAGCTGGAATTCAATCTCGGCCTGATTATTGAGGATCAGGACGGTGACCAGCAAACGGGCTCTTTTACGTTTGCTGTGAAAGATGATATTCCAGTTGCCTTCGATGATGCTGAAACTGTCGAGGCCGTTCCTTATCCAAACTATAATCTGACTTTCATTCTGGATAGTTCCGGTTCAATGAACGAAGAGGTTGAGCAGGAGGATGGAACGACAAAAACTCGGATGGAGATCCTGAAAGAGTCAGTCAGTAATCTTTTGAACGGTTATTCGGAAATTGGCGGTGCGTTCAATATTACGCTTATTGAGTTTTCCACCAGCTCCAATGTCAGATTGATTACAGCGTCTGTGCAAGAAGCACTTGATTACATTAACTCTCCCATCCAGTTCCACCCGCAAGGCAGTACTAACTATAGGGAAGCACTGGCCGACAATGAAGATGGGGCTCAGGGCGTATTAAGTGAACAACTTAATAATGAGGAATTGGCTGGATATTTAAATACAGTCTATTTCATTTCGGATGGTGCGCCTTTCCCGACTAGTAATGAAGTCCCGGTTGGTGAAAACGGCGAAAATGCCTGGCAGACATTTGTTGATGAGAACGGTATTGAGGTGATTGTTGTCGGCGTTGGCAATAACCTGGACACGGATCAGTTGGCTTTGGTCGATAATTCCGGCGATGATCCGATCATTATCGATGATGCAAATGACCTGGATGACGTGTTGACAGGTACATTGCCAGAAATTGCTGAAGGAAATATCGTCAGCAATGGTATTGAAGATCAGTTGGGCGCTGATGGCGCTACAGTGACGCAGATTTCATTTGAATTCGATGATAATGGTCAGATCGCAGCCTATGAAGATGCCGGCGGTACCGTTACCGATCTTGGCGGTGGTTTCTATTCCGTTGCCTTTGATATTCCAGAAGATGGCACACCATTGGAAGTCAGTTTGGCTAACGGCAGCAAATTTAGTATCGATAACTCTGGTGAATATCGATTTGAAGCTGCAGTTGGTGTCCCTGTCGGAACCGTAAATGAATTCACCTATACTCTGGTTGACGGGGATGGGGATTTGACAACGGCAACACTCAGTTTCTCCTTTGTTGAGGACGGTGAGCTTCCGGTTGCGTCAGTCCTATCTTTAGAGGGTGGCTCCCTGATTGAGGGCGATGAGTTTGCAAACCTTCTCGAAGGATTTGCAAGCGATGATACTCTCGTTGGAGGTGCCGGTGATGACAGCCTTGGCGGCGGTGGGGGAGATGATCTCTTTTATGGCGGCTCTGGTGCAGATATTTTCTTTATCACGGGTGACGATGACGGTGAGGTCACCATCGCCGATTTCGATGTGGCTGAAGACACAGTCGATCTTGATGCTTTGTTTGATGCCTTTTCTATCGGAACAGATGATCGCGGTGAAGGCGATGCATGGCAACTCGAAGTTCACGGGGGTGTTGCAACCTTGACATTCGCGGCAGCAGATACCCCTGAAGTCAAATTTGCTAATATCACAGATCCAGATACTGAAGATCTCCAGGAACTCGCCAGTCGAATTTCTGTGGGCGACGAGTCCTAAAGCCAAACATATCAGGCGATGCTAGCTAGGGCGTCGCCTGCTGCAACAGCCAGCTTCGAACCATACTAACTGGTTTCAAGCTGGTTTGTTTTTTTGTGGTTAGCAAATAATAGCCATCGTCGCTTTCCAGCTCTTCACTGAATGCTAGCTGCAGCCGTCCATTTTCAAGCTCCGGTGCAACGAGTGCCTTGGCGACCAGGGCAAGCCCTTGATGGGAAATGGCCGCATCAATGGCAAGTGCGGTTTGGTTGAAACTCATCGTGTTTTTAGGTCCGCGCTTCAAATCCGGGTAAAACATTTCAAGATAGTCAGACCATCGATTGTGGGCATCGCTTAAGAAGACAATCCCTTCTTTACTGTCACTTTTCAGGGCGCTGTCTAATTTCTCCTTATATGGAGGGCTGCAGACAGCCACATGTGTTATTGAAAGGAACGGATCAGCCTGAAGGTGACGTCCAAATGGGGGGCGCCCTTGCCGGATCGCAATATCCACATTGTCCCGTGTGAGATCGGATAAGGTTTCTGTCGCAAGGATCTGGATATCAATTTCGGGGTATTTTTCACTTAAAATCCCCAATCGTGGCAGCAGCCATTTCGTTGCCAAGGATGGGGTCAGGCTGATGTTAATGACAGACTTGTCAGACTTTAGTTTATCTGTCGCCTCTCGCAAAATTGAGATGGCTTCACTGACGGGGCCGGTGAGTGTTTTTCCCTCTTCGGTGAGACTAAGGCCCCGAGGGAGGCGATTGAAAAGCTTAACTTGAAGGGATGCTTCCAAGCCTCTGATTTGCTGGGCAACAGCCCCATGGGTAACCCCAAGTTCTTCTGCAGCCAGTCGAAAATTCAGATGGCGTGCGACAACCTCAAATGTTTTGAAGCCGTTCATCGGGGGAAGATTTGTAATCTTGCTAGTCATCATTTAACTGTAGAAATTCTACAGACTAAAGTAAAGAAAAATGAATAGTGACTAGTCGTTTCATCCTGTATTCCTGCCGAATAGACAGCATTAATGGAGGAGTTTGGACATGGCAGAAAAAGTAGCAGTTATTACAGCGGGTGGCAGTGGAATGGGCGCAGATGCAGCTCGAAAACTAGCAGCAGAAGGCTATAAGATTGCCGTTTTGTCTTCTTCAGGTAAAGGAGAGGCACTTGCAGATGAACTTGGAGGTGTCGGGGTTACAGGATCCAATCAATCAACGGAGGATCTTCAACGCCTAGTCGAGCAGGTGATGGACAAATGGGGACGTATCGATGTGCTGGTTAACAGCGCTGGCCATGGTCCTAAGGGGTCGATCTTGGAGATTAGCGATGAGGATTGGCATCGTGGACTGGATTTTTACTTGTTGAACGTTGCCAGAGCAACCCGGCTTGTCGCCCCCATTATGATTGCTCAGAAATCCGGTGTTATCCTCAATATATCTACTTTCGCGGCTTTTGAGCCGGATCCACTTTTCCCAACCTCTGGTGTGTTTCGCGCTGGCCTTGCGGCTTATACCAAGTTGTTTGCAGATAAATACGCAGCGGACAATGTGCGTATGAATAATGTACTGCCCGGTTTTATCGACAGCTTACCGGAGACAGAAGATCGGCTCGCCCGCATCCCGATGGAGCGTTACGGAACGATGGCAGAGGTCTCATCTACCATTGCCTTCTTAGCCTCTGAAGGGGCTGGTTATATTACTGGCCAAAATATCCGTGTAGATGGCGGGGTGACCCGTACCGTGTAGGAGAAACTCATTTTCCAAAAATAGTCGGAAAAAATACTCGACAATTAATAAGCGTGCTAATTATTATCGGGACGTAACGATGCTACAGTGATAAAAATAAAAACAAACTCGATACGGAGCGTCCCCATGACAATTTTCAAGTCCAAGGTTAGTCCTGGCTCTGAAAGTTTTGCGACCAATCGCCAACAGATGTTGGATAAGGTGGCAGAACTGCACGCCATTAAGGATAGGGCCCGGCAGCTTTCCGAAAAACGCCGTCCCCGGTTTGAGGAGCGCGGACAGCTGACACCGAGGGAACGTCTGACGCGGCTTCTCGATCCTGGAATGCCCTTTCTGGAGCTCTATGGCCTGGCAAATTTCCTGGTGGATACAGATGATTGGGATAAGAGTATCCCAGGCGCCAACACTCTGGCGGGAATTGGGTATGTCTCCGGTATACGCTGCATGATTTATGCGTCGGATAGTGGAATTAGTGCCGGGGCGGGTGTTCAGAAAACAGGTGAAAAGCTGAGATCCTGTCAGGATATTGCTCTCGACAAAAAGCTTCCCTTCATTCACTTGGTCGAAAGTGCGGGCGCAAATTTGATGAAGTATCAGGTCGAATCCTGGGCCTCTGGCGGCGGTGGGTTTCAACGCCTTGCCAAGCTGAGTGCAGCTGGGATCCCCACAATCGCGGTTCTTCACGGGCCCTCTACAGCGGGCGGTGCGTATTTCCCGGGAATGAGTGACTATGTGATTGCCGTGAAAGGTCGGGGCCGAGCCTCTCTTGGGGGGGCGGCACTTGTTAAAGCCGCTACCGGTGAAATTGCCGATGAGGAGGAGCTGGCAGGTGCCGAAATGCATGCCAGCATCTCAGGCTTGGTCGAATATCTGGCAGATGATGATGCCCATGGTTTGCAGATTGCCAGGGATTTGGTCGCGCGTCTTGATTGGAATAAAAACTGCCCGGAACCTGTAAGGGTTGAGGTGGTCGAACCTCTTTACGATCCTGACGAAATTGCAGGTGTCGTCCCGGTGGATTACCGAAAACCTTATGATGTGCGCGAGGTGGTGGCCCGCCTCGTAGATGGCTCGAATTTTGACGAGTTCAAGCCACGTTACGGATCAACACTGGTTTGCCTTCAGGCAAATATATTTGGTCATGCCTGTGGTGTTGTTGGCAATAATGGCCCTATCGATCCGGATGGGGCGGCCAAGGGAGCACAATTCTTCCAGCTTTGTGACCAGGCTGATATCCCCCTTATTTTCCTGAACAATATTACAGGTTACATGGTTGGCAAGGATTATGAGCAGGCTGGCATGATCAAGCATGGATCCAAGATGATCCAAGCTGTCTCTAACGTTCGGGTGCCAAAAATAACACTCTATATTGGGGCGAGTTTTGGGGCTGGAAACTATGGTATGGCCGGTTACGGGTATGAGCCTGACTTCCTCTTTGCCTGGCCCAATGCGGTGACCGGCGTCATGGGAGGGGAGCAGGCAGCCCTTACAATGGATCAAGTCGCCCGTAATGGTGCTGCCAGAAAAGGGGAGCCTGTCGATGAAGCGGCTTTGCAAGCCCAAAAAGATCGTTTGATTGCCCATTTTGACCGCCAGTCTGATGCGTTTTATACCTCCGGACGACTGCTGGATCAGGGAGTGATTGATCCGCGCGATAGTCGAAAAGTCATTGGCTTTGCGCTGGACACCTGTTGGGAGGCGCGCAATCGCAGAACGCGACCCAATAGCTTTGGCGTTGGACGGATGTAAGGGAGGGAAATAACAATAATGAAAAAATTCTCCAATATTCTGATCGCTAATCGCGGCGAGATAGCCGTTCGTGTAATCAAAACGGCCAAAGCTCTGGGTTACAAAACCACAGCCATCTACTCAGAAGCTGATACCGCTGCTCCCCATGTGGGGCTAGCCGACAATGCGGTTCTCATTGGTCCAGCACCTGTTCAGCAATCTTATCTCGATATGGACAAGGTTCTTGCCGCTGCCAAAAGGGCTGGGGCTGATGCCATTCATCCAGGATATGGATTTCTCTCTGAAAATGCCGAATTTGCAAAAGCCTGCGCTGCTGCTGGGATCGTATTTATTGGCCCCTCTGCTGATGCCATTGATCTTATGGGGAATAAGGCTGCAGCCAAGCGGCGCATGATCGACGCAGGGGTGCCTTGCGTGCCAGGATATGAAGGGCGCGATCAGTCAGATGAAGTTTTATTAAACGAGGGCGAGCTTATTGGCTTTCCCTTGATGGTCAAGGCCGCCGCCGGTGGAGGTGGCCGGGGGATGCGACTTGTTCATGCAAGAAAGGATCTTGGCGCTGCGCTCAAATCGGCTCGCTCAGAAGCGCTCAACGCATTTGGCTCGGAAGAGTTAATTCTAGAAAAGGCCATCTTGCAACCGCGGCATGTTGAAATCCAGGTCTTTGCGGATGCTCATGGCAACGTTATTCATTTGGGGGAGCGGGATTGCTCTGTGCAGCGACGGCATCAAAAAGTCGTTGAGGAAGCCCCATGCCCAGTGATGACTGAAGAGCTTCGCGATCGAATGGGATCGGCTGCGGTAGAAGCCGCGCGGAGTATCAATTATCTGGGCGCGGGAACAGTTGAATTTTTGCTGGATGCCGCGGGTAATTTTTATTTCTTGGAGATGAATACCCGCTTGCAGGTTGAACATCCGGTGACGGAACTGGTCACGGGGCTTGATCTGGTTGAGCTGCAGCTTCGTGTCGCAAATGGCGACCCCTTGGGCCTTGATCAATCCGACATCAATCTCACAGGCCATGCCATTGAGGTGCGCCTCTATGCCGAGGATCCCTCAGAAGATTTCCTGCCATGTGCGGGTGACATTGCACTTTGGCAACCAGCGACAAGTCCGGGTTTGCGGATAGACAGCGGGATAACTAACGGTCAGGCAATCTCTCCTTTTTATGATCCCATGCTGGCAAAAGTAATTGCTTACGGGTCAAACCGGGAAGAGGCGATCGCCAAGCTTATTCAAGGGTTGGAAGAGACGGTTCTATTTGGTTTTGCGACGAACACGAGCTTCCTTCTCGACATTCTCAGGCGTGATAAATTCCGTCAAGGAGAGGCAACAACAGCATTTATCGCTGAAGAATTTACTGAGGATGACCTGAAGGCGCCTGTTCCATCAATTTCCGAATTGGCGGCGAGTGCTGTCCTGACTTATGAGCAGGAGAGAAATATGGCTAAGGCCATGAGCCTTGATGTTCCTGAAGGCCTTCTCAATTGGTCAAGTGGGGGTCTGTTGCAGTCAAATTATGCCTTTAGTTTCGGTGGGATACGCACTGCCGTGACAGTTGCACCTGCTAATGCGGATCATTATTCCGTCTTTGTGGATCAGGAAAAAATTCCTGTCAAAGTCCTCTCGCGAGGCGAGCATAACTATCGTGTGGAGGCTGATGGCACGCGCTTGGATGTGGCTTTTGCCGCAGCGGGTCCGGGACAGATGCATGTCGCGATAAGCGGCAAAACCTATTTGTTTAGTGATGATCTGAAAGCTCAGGCAAGCGGGGAGGCTGCTAAAAGTAGTGGAACCGTTCTGGCGCCAATGCATGGAACGCTGCTCGAAGTTTTTGTGGCTGAGGGTGATACCGTTCAGGTCGGTGATCGCCTTGCCGTGCTGGAGGCGATGAAGATGCAGCATGATATTTTGGCAGAGGTTGAAGGGACTTTGCAGACGGTTCTAGCCACGAAAGGTGCGCAAGCGGCCGCCGATGATCTCTTATTTGAAATTGCCGAACAGGCCTAACAGTTAAAATGGTCAGCCTATAAAATCAATAAGAGCTGACCAGGATGAAGGAGGACAGATATGTCTCAATTACCCGACGCGAAACATCTGCTGCTCGAGCAGGTGGGTGGGCGCCTGAATATCACTTTTAACCGGCCCGAGGTTCGAAACGCCATCAACTCGGAAATGGGAGCAGAGTTTTCGGCCGTGGTGGATTGGCTGGCGGACAACTCCGATGTTCGGGTTGTGGTTCTTCGAGGCGCGGGGGGGCATTTCTGTGCCGGCGGTGATATCAAGGAACGCAAATCCATGGCCGTTACGGAAACATCTGGTGAAGATCCTCTGATGGCCCGCAATCGGCAAGCTGGACTGGCTTTCAATAAATTTGAGAACTTGCCGCAAACCACAATCTCGGTGGTTGAAGGGTCGGCCTTTGGCGGCGGAATGGGATATGCCTGTCTGACGGACATAACTATCCTCTCCAAGACCGCTAAAATGGGGATGCCTGAAACCACGCTGGGTGTTGCCCCGGCTCAAATTGCGCCTTACGTGGTGAAGCGCATTGGTTTAACAAGGGCACGCCAACTGGCGCTTACGGCTGAGCGCTTCGATGGTCAGACAGCTTATGATTATGGTATCGGTCAGTATCTTGCTGAACCGGATGCGCTCGATCAAGTAACAGAGGACGTAGTTGCCCGTGTCCTCAAATGTGGCCCCATGGCCAATGCCGCGACCAAGGCCATCATGCTCCGGGTCGGCACCTTGCCCGCCGAAGAGCTGATCAGTTTTTCCGCTGCTGAGTTTGCCAAGCTCAATCGAAGTAGAGAAGGGGTTGAGGGACAGACCGCCTTTGCCGAAAAGCGTAAACCCAGTTGGCAGGAGAACTAGCATGAAGAGCGCGTCTCAAAAAGAAGTGCGCATTGGCGGTGCCTCCGGCTATTGGGGGGACAGTCAGGAAGCTCCAAGGCAGCTCCTCGAAAAAGGCAATGTGGATTATCTGGTCTTCGATTATCTGGCAGAGGTAACCATGTCCATTCTTGTCCGGGCGAAGCAGAAATCCCCGGATCTGGGATACGCCCGCGATTTTGTTGATCTGGTGATGAAGCCTCTGCTTCCGGCGATCAAGGCCAAAGGGGTTAAGGTTGTGGTGAATGCCGGTGGGGTAAATATCGCTGCCTGCGCCGAAGCCCTTCGAAAGGTTGCAGCCGATCAGGGTCTTTCCTTAAAAGTTGGCATTGTCGAAGGGGATGATGTTCTGGATCAGTTGCCACGCCTTGCCGCTGAAGGCACGCGGGAAATGTTTCAAGATAAGCCGATGCCAGACAGCATGATCAGTGCGAATGCGTATCTTGGGGCCTTTCCGATCGCGGCTGCGCTGGATGCAGGGGCAGAGGTTGTCATTACCGGTCGCTGTGTCGATAGTGCTGTCACGCTGGGTCCCTTGATCCATGAGTTTGGCTGGCAACCCACTGATTTCGATCGGTTAGCCGCAGGCTCTTTGGTGGGACATATTATTGAATGTGGTGCGCAAGCCACCGGTGGTAATTTTACTGACTGGAAAGAAGTGGCGGATGGCTGGGATGATATGGGTTATCCCATTGCAGTTTGCCGTGCTGACGGGACTTTCGCAATTACCAAGCCAGAAGGAACGGGCGGCCGCGTTTCCCGTCTCACAGTAGGTGAGCAGATCCTTTACGAGATCGGTGACCCAGCGGCTTATATCCTGCCGGATGTGGTCTGTGACTTCACAGATGTTACGCTTGAAGAGACAAAGCCGGATTGGCTGGAGGTTGCCCATGCGAAAGGGCGCGCGCCAACCAGCACTTATAAGGTTTCTGGCACCTATCGGGATGGCTATCGCTCCACCGCATCGACAATTATCACGGGATTTGATGCGGCTGCAAAAGGTCAGGCCTTTATGGACAGTCTGATCAAGCGAACCCGCAGGCTGTTTGTCGAGCGAAATCTTGGCGATTATAGGGGCATCTCCAGTCACCTGGTCGGGGCGGAAACTTTATGGGGACAAAATGCCCACCCTACCGCACGGGAGAGCCGGGAAATTATGGCTCGCCTAGATGTCCGTCACGATGAGAGGGAAGCGCTGGAGCTGTTTTCAAAAGAGACGACGGGTGTTGCCCTTTCTATGACCACAGGGCGATGTTCCGCCGGCGCGGCGGGACGACCTAAGATTACACCCGTTGTGGCCCAGTTTGCCTTTAAGATTGCCAAAGACAGGGTGCATCCAAAAGTTTCTGTAAACGGTGAGGAGGTTGCGTTTGCGGCACTTGATCCTTCGCTTTTTCAAGATGATCTTATCCAATCACCAGTCGCCGCCGATGACGCGCCAGATCTTTCGGGCCCCTCAAAAGAAGTGGATCTGATTGAGCTTGCCGTTGCCCGAAGCGGGGATAAGGGAAATAATGCCAATGTCGGTGTCATGGCCCGCAATAAATCCTATTTGCCATATATCCGGGCTGCGCTGGATGAAGCGGCGGTTGCTGGATGGTTTGCCCATGTTCTGAAGGGTGAGGTGACCCGCTACGACTTGCCCGGTATGAATGCGTTGAACTTTCTGCTTACCGATTGCCTGGATGGGGGCGGGACGTCTTCCCTACATTTGGATAATATGGGCAAGACCTATGGTCAGCAGATCCTTGCCATGAAGGTAAGGGTGCCAGAAGGATTGCTCTAACCCTTACTCTCTCAGAAATGTTACGAGTGCAGAGGAGACTTCATCCGCGCGGGAGTAGGTGATGGCATGGGTGCCGCCTTCCAAGAAGGTGACCTTGGCCTGCGGGACCTGCGCGGTTAGAAGCTCGGCGTTTTTCGGCGGTACAATACTATCTTCAGTTCCCCACAAAGCGAGGGTTGGAACGTTTAAGTCTCCAACTGTCTGATAGGAGCCCGATAAATCCCCCATCGGGAAATTCCGAAGGGTGGAAAGGAGTGCTGGTAAGTAACCTTCGTAGGACATTTGCAGCTCGTACCGTTCCACCAGATCCGGGATTGAACTGCCCTGGTTTTCAGGTTTGGACATTTCCGCATGCAAACTCCCCCGACCCAGCACATCCATAATCCAATCGCCAAGGAGCGGCACGCGGATCACCTTAGCCAATATTCCATCGTTCACCGGAAAGCCTGCCGGTGCAATAAGGCCCAATTTCCGGACCTGACCGGGATGACTGGCCGTGAAGTAGGTCGCCACGGCCCCGCCCATGGAATAGCCGATCAGACTGATCTGTTTATCGACACCCTGATTTTTCAAGAGGTTGGCAAGTTGGGCGTCAAACAGCTCTGCAGTGTAATCTAAATCCGGACGATCACTCCACCCACGGCCAAAAAGATCATAGGTCAGGACCCTATAACCTGCGCCGGTTAAGGTTCCAACAATGCCGCGCCAAACAAAGCTGGGGGTGGAAAAGCCATGAACCAGGACAACAATCTCGCCATCATCGGGGCCATGCCACTGATAGTGGGTTACGCCGCGGGGCAGTGTTGTGAATTCTCCAGGGGCCTGCGTGCGAGCAGTTTCATCAAGCGGGAGGAGCTGATCTGTCACATAGCCGCGGTACAAAATCGCTGCGCACAGGACAATCACAATCAGGCTGATCACGGTAATGATGAATTTCATAGTGTTCCCCCTTTTTCCCAAGGCTAGGGAAATTTTCGCCATTTGAAAAGGTTTGACTGATCAGAAAACCCAATCAACTCAGCGAAACTGCTTATGGGGGTAAAAGTCTGTCTTCATTTCGTCATTGTGATGGAATTTTGAATTTTCGTTTGTTTTCTATTAATGTTTCTTTTAATTTCATTTGACTTTCATATTTATCTTTTATCTTATGAAAATCCCTAGAATCTGTGGGATTAAAACCGTTACTCAAGAAGCATAGGATCCTACTCGTGCCAGCAGATTTTGACATTTTTATCATTGGCGGTGGTGTGAACGGCTGTGGTATCGCCCGGGATGCGGTCGGACGCGGTTATTCTGTGGCGCTGGCTGAGAAAAACGATCTGGCGAGCGGGACATCCTCAGGCTCGACAAAATTGATTCATGGCGGCCTTCGCTATCTGGAACATTATGAATTTCGTCTGGTGCGCGAAGCCTTGAGCGAACGGGAACTTCTTTGGAATGTAGCGCCCCATATCATTTGGCCACTTCGTTTCGTTTTACCCCATCACAAGGAGTTGCGCCCGAAATGGTTGTTGCGTCTGGGGCTGTTTCTCTATGACCATATTGGCGGGCGCAAGAAACTGCCGGCTACCCGAACTCTGGATTTGAAAAAGGATGTCACGGGTGAGCCGCTAAAAGATATGTTTGAAAGCGGGTTTGAATATTCGGACTGCTGGGTAAACGATGCCCGGCTTGTTGCGCTGAACGCCCGTGACGCGGCTGATCGGGGCGCAGTTATTCGCACCCGGACGAGCTGCATCCGCGCTATTCGCGAAGGTGGGCTCTGGCACGTTACCTTGCTGGATCATCGAAGCGGTGAAGAGGAGACGTTGACGGCCCGCGTGCTCATTAATGCCTCCGGTCCGTGGGTTGATAATGTGTTGCGTCTGCCGTTGGCGGATCAACAGGCCCATAATGTTCGCCTTGTCCAAGGCAGCCATGTGGTGGTGCCCAAGCTTTATAATCACGATCGTTGCTACATCTTCCAAAACGCGGATGACAGGATCATCTTTGCCATTCCCTATGAGGAAGATTTCACCCTTATCGGTACAACTGATCATGATTTCGATGGCAGCCTGGATAATATCCAGATCACCAAAGAGGAAACAGCCTATCTGTGTTCTGCTGCCAGTGAATATTTCAACAGCTCTATCACGCCGGATCAGGTGGTCTGGACCTATTCTGGCGTTCGCCCACTTTATGATGATGGTGCCTCCAAGGCACAGGAAGCAACCCGGGACTATGTGCTGCGCATGGATGGGGATGCCGATGCGCCAAAACTGATCAATGTGTTTGGCGGCAAAATCACCACGTACCGGCGGCTTGCAGAAAGCATGTTGGAAAAAATTGAGGAAGCGATCGGCAAGAAAGGGGACAAGTGGACAGCCACAGCCAAGTTGCCTGGGGGCCATTTCGCGCCAGAAGAGTTTGATAAGCTGGTGGATGATTATCATGCCCGCTTTGGCTTTTTGGACAAATCCCTGATCCGTCGCTATTGCCGCGCCTATGGCACGCAGGCCCTTAAAATCCTGGATGGTGTCCAAACCGTCTCTGATCTCGGGACGGATTTTGGGGGTGGCCTTTATGAGGCTGAAGTTCGTTATCTGATTGACAATGAATGGGCTGTTGAGGCGGATGACATTCTCTGGCGGCGCTCCAAACTGGGCCTTCGCTTAACCGAGGCGGAGCGCGTGGCCTTTGCCGACTGGATGGGCCAGCAAGAGATCCCGACGAGAGCCATCAAGTCAGCCTGATTTTGCTTGTTTCTGCTGTTGCAGAAGGACAATTGCGACCCCGCCCAATGTGGCGACTGAGGCGATGACAAGCCGCGCAGATAGAGGCTCGCTCAAAATCAGGACACCTCCAATTGCGGCAATCGCCGGCACCGTTAGCTGCACTGTCGCCGCTTGGGAGGCTTTCAGCGCGGGCAGTACCGCATACCAGATCACATAGCCGCAGCCCGATGCCAGTGCGCCAGAGGCGATAGCAAGAATGATACCCGTCTGGCTAATCGCGACCTGATCGATAAAAACAAGGCTGACAATGATCACAAGCGGAATGGAATAGGTGAAATTCCAGGCAGATGCCTTTAAGGGATCTGTGGCCCCTTTGCCGAGCAAGGAGTATATGCCCCAGGCAATACCGGCAACAATCATCATAACCGCGCCCATGAGGTTCGGTGCAGCCACCCCCGGGGAGACCAGATAGACGAGGCCGCCAACAGCCGCCAGAAGACCAAGCCAACCAATTAACGTAAATCGCTCCCCCCGGCGGATTGCAAAACTGAACATGGTGATCTGTACGGCGCCAAAAAGAAGAAGCGCACCTGTTCCGGCTGCCAAAGACAGGTAAGCGAAGGAGAAAAACACCATATAGGTAAAAAGCATGGCAGCGCTTTTCCAACTGGCTGCTTCCGGTTTACTGATCCCGGATTTAATCGCCAGAATAAGCATCAGGGTGATCGCCCCTGAAATCATGCGAAGGCTGGTGAAGCTTGCCGCATCCATATGACCCTCTCCAAGGGCTTGCCGACAGAGAACAGAGTTTGCGGCAAAGGCAATCATCGCCACGGCAGTGAGCAGAACTGTTCGGGCAAGGGACGGGGTTTCTGACATGTTATTCACTTCATTGGCAGGCTGGCTTGGGCGCAGATCCTCTCACAGGAAGGGTCTGTTGGCAAATGCCAACCTGTCAAATTGTCCCGCCTTTTTTATTTGCTGTTACCGGGATCGCAGACGCCTTGGGTTTCGATAATCACTTCGCCGGTGGTTTGTGGGAAGTTCTTGAATAATCCATCCAATAACTCCGGCATAACCTGTGACAATAAAGGGCAGCTTCCCCGGCTGACGATCCGCCCTTCATAAAGCGGCTTTAAGTCTTCAGCTTTCCAGTCTGTCATGCGATAGAGTTTTAGATCCACGGTGCGGGAGTAAATATCCCGCGCAACAACAGCGGGTCTTGTAGGGTAGGGGTAATAATAGGTTGCACCAAAAAAGGAGCGACTACCTGATCCGAAATAAGCATGCGGATAAAAACGACCGTTATCCCGAACCTCGGATACCGTCACGCCGTCATCTGTATTATAGGTCAGAACCGCAACCAAGTCAGATCCCCCTAAAGTCGGGGAAAGGGAAAACCCTTCAGCGGTAAGCTTGCGCCCAAGCAATTCCCGATAGCTTTTAAACTCGAGACTGTTATCGGTCAGGGTGGAGCCTGATGTCATGTAAACGGATGATCCGGCGTCCCACTTTTCAGGGGCTGTAAAAGATTGTACCTGCCCTTTGAGGGAAGGCGCAGCGCACCCGGCGAGTAATGTCAGGGCACAGAGGATTGATAAGATCAGGCGCGGCATGATCGGCTCCTTTGAATTTCACACGACAAGTCTCAGCCTAGACCTGCAAGAGATCCAACTCCACTCTCCATATTCTAAACATAAGCTCCTGCAGTGCTCTTCACAAGGGTGTGCAACAAACTGTCGCATGTGAAACGGATAAAAAAACACCCCGCTTTTGAGGCGGGGTGTTGGATTAGCAGATAACGGTTTTTATCCGGTACCCCGAACTTGGTTTAGAAAACGACTGACTTCCCTCTTCAGATCCCCGGTGCTACCGTCCAGTTCCCGCACGGCTTCCAGAACTGTGCTGGAGACCTGTTCGACTTCGTGGGAGGCATCTGTCACGCCACTGATGTTGGAGGAGACTTCTCGCGTTCCCGCAGCAGCCTGCTCCACATTCCGGGCAATCTCTTTGGTGGCGGCTGTCTGTTCTTCCACTGCCGCCGCAACAGAAGAGGCGATCTCCTCTATCTGGTGGATAGTGGTGCTAACGCTTTCAATGGAAAGGGCAGCTTCTTCGGTTGAAGATTGAATGCCGGCAATCTGGTTGCTGATATCTTCTGTTGCCTTGGCTGTCTGATTTGCAAGGTTCTTCACCTCGCTTGCCACAACGGCAAAGCCTTTCCCCGCATCACCGGCTCGGGCGGCTTCAATGGTGGCATTCAGGGCCAGAAGGTTCGTCTGCTCCGCAATATCAGTAATGATATTCACAACCTCTCCGATCTTGTGGGAGGCTTCAACCAAGCTATCAATATTTCCTTTGGAAACACTGGCCTGCTGAACCGCATTTCTGGCAACCGCAGTGGATTGGTTCACTTGATGGCTGATCTCGTTTCCAGAGGCCGTCAGCTCTTCGGTTGCGGCTGAGACCGTCTGCACATTACGGGAGACTTCCTCGGATGCGGCAGCGACAGAAGTCGCCCGGCCTCTGGAGGTTTCCGCCGTTTGGTTCATAATCTCGGTAGTGGAGTTCAACTTGCCAGACGCTACAGATACCGCCTCGACAACACCACCGACACTGGCTTCGAAATTATCGGCCATTTCATTCAGCAATCGGCGCTGATTTTCCTGGTTCTGCAATTCGGCCAGACGTTTTTCTTCCCGTGCGCGCTCTTCGGTTTCCTGCTTTTCAAGGCGGGCTTTTTCCTCAGCTTGGCGTTGAGCTTCTTCTTTTTCCCGCTGTTCAATTATGCCAACCCGGAAAACTTCAATCGCCTTGGCGATGGCGCCCACTTCATCTTCCCGCTCCTGAGAGGGGACTGCGACATCTGTGTTGCCTTCGGCCAACTCGCCAACCACACCGGTGACTTCCATAATCGGCTCAGAAATCTGGCGAGCGATCACAGTGGCGACATAAATGGCAATCCCGAGTATGACCAAGACAATGGCCAGCACCAAAAGCATAGAGGTGTTAATTTCGCCAAAAACCTCGCTGGCAGGGATTTCAATAAAAACGAAGGATTGGATGGTTGGGATCCAGGCAGCGCCTACAATCATTTCCCCATTTGGTCCACTATAATGATCCAGCTTTACTTCCCCGGCCTTACCGGTCAGCAAAACAGCTGCGACCTCATTGATGCCTTGCGCATCCTTGATGTTACGCTCTCCGATCAGGGATTGGTCCCGATGCAGTTTATAAGTACCATCCGCCGCGGTCAGCCACACATAGCCGGTTTCACCGACCTTGATGGCTTCAATTTCCTGGGCAATGGCTTTGGCATCCACGCCAAGTCCAACTGAAGCCAGTTTTCCGCCCACATCAACACGGATGTTGGTAAACAGCTTCCATTCATTGCCGGTACTATCACTCTTATCCAGTACCATCTCATATGGTGCGCCACTTTGAATAAAGCCGTCGAACCAGTATTTCATATTGTCACTACCGGCCTGATTAAAGCCATTTTGATCGTAGTATTTGCGTGTCACGTTGGAGGCGAAAGTCGCACTAAATGCATCAACGGAATTAACGAGACGACTTGCATATGCCGCCCAGTCTTTTATGCCCTCTTCAGGCTCTCCTTTGGCGAACCAGTCCAGAACGTAGGTGTTGCTGGCAATGCCTTGTGATGCGGTGAGATAAACACCGAGGCGTTTCTCGATCTGGTTTCGGATGGCGACCACATTGGCTGGTAGCTCACTTCCATATAAACGATCAGAGACGAGAGAGCGGACCTGCAGATAGCTGGTCGTGCCAGCAATTATGATCGTCGCTGCCAAGAGGGCGGCGATAAGATAAATAAGTTTCTTCTGGATAGACATGCGTTTTCTCCGCACTTGATCGCTGCCCCCCGATGGGGTTACGACCTGCGCTGCATGCCGTAAGCTATTTCAGAAATTTATTAGAGATTAATTAATATTAGAATTAATTTGAGTTGCGCGTTCCTGAACTGCGATTTTATCGCAGCGCTGCTTAGCGGTAATCCAGCTCAAGATGGATTGGCTCAGGATTTCCAATGGCCTCAACTGATGGGGCGGTCTGCTGGTTCCACTCAAATAAAGTGATATGCCAAAGACCAGGTCTTCGCCGAGAGGGGTCTATCAATCCCTTGTAGCCCATCGCGCGGATATGATCCGCTGCTTCCCAGGAGGCGGGCGTCACGCCAGCTGCGACATCAGCAAGCCAGGGTTGGCGTGCGGCTTCATAGACGTCAGCATTTTCAGGAAGACGTAAATCAAACAATTCACAAGCCGATACCTCAAATCGCAATAGAACGCGCGCCGGATCGTCCAATCTTACATATTGACCAATGGCAACGCGGGCCGCCTCCTCATGGGGGCTGAGATAGAGGGCGTCCTGTCCCTGACGATTAAACCGGGCTGCTGGCCGCATTGGATCTGCTTGGGTAAGTGTGAGGTCTGCTTGATCCGCGAAAGCGATTTTCACAAACTCTCCAGCGATTGGTGTAATCAAGGGATTTCCCTAGGCTAACATGGTTAATTCGAATCTATATCATGATTCCGGAAATTAAGACTCTACTAAAGGTGTAGTTTCGAAATTTTTTTTACCTTTTACGCGCGTAAATAGACTGGATCTGGATTTTTTTTATGCCATTTGGCGAATAGTTTTGCAGAAATGCATCACACGTTGTAAAAAATTTGACATAACTTTTACGTATCTGGACAAACAGGTTTTTAACCAACTCCAGATCCCGGTTAAGAGGAATACCCCTCGGCGGTACGGTTCCGAAATTGAGTACTCGGGAACGTGCCGCCTACCTCTTTCTTCTGCTGTAACTCTCAGTTCAGTCTGAGCACTGTCAAGATTTCCAGCAGAAATGACCTTCTTATAATTTTTTTTCTCAATTAGGACTTGAAAATATTCATGTCCGTTCTTACCTAAACCAGTCTTCGAAGAGAGGGGGGAGATATCCTCCAGGGGGACGCATCCAGAAATCGAGCGGTAGGGCGCTCAGATAATCCTGAAAACAGTTAGGGCCAGGCGGGAGCTATCGACCTGTTCTGCCACTGTCAGTTCTTCTGGGTTGTTGTTTCTGGCGGATTGTTTTGTCCGGATCAATTTCCAGAATGGATTGAAAAGGACCGACAGCCACGCCAACCCGAACAAGACTGCAATTGCAACTATGGCGATTGATCGCAAGGATCGCCGGTGATGCAGATTTGCTATGAACCTAGAACAAAAATTTAGAAAAAAGGCTCTGAAAGGGAGCCCAAGTTAGGGGTAAGTCCCCGCATCACCGGCACCTTTGCCAACTCGTGATGAGTATCGCCTGAAATCCGCTGGGCAAAACCCAGCCTTAACCCTGAAAATCTGATCCCCTTGCCAAGCACCCCGCTTCGCGAGGTTTTTTGGGTTGGAGAAATATGGTCATCACATATCCGCGCGAATTTGGCTGAGAATATTATCGTATTTCCCGTTCGCTTTGATCTTGGCGAGGCCTGTGTTGAAGCGGGCGAGCAGGTCTTTTGCTTTCGGGTAGGATTTGGAGACGATCAGGTAATATTGATCCCCGGGATTGATAATTTCTTTCAAGAACCGAAGGCCGCTAATGTCGAGGTTTAGCTGTTGGGAAAGCCAACCGACCACATGCTCAGTGGTCACCGTGGCATCGCTTCGACCCTCCAACACGATTTCTAGACATCCAATCGCGGTTTTCGGCCGAACGAGATTCAGCTCGCCTCTTGCCTCCAGCTTGGCAATCCCCTCGGGCAGGGCATATCCAAACGGGTAACAGATCAGGCGACCTGCTAGATCCTCTGTCGTTTCCACTTTAAAATCGATATCCTTGCGCACCAGGAGAACCGCAGGCGGTGACCACATGATGGGATCAGAGTAATAAAAGGCTTCCTTTCGGTCTGGGGTCGCGACATAGGGGAAGGTGGCGACGATGGGGTCTGCTTTTAAGGTTTCCTCATAACCGCGCCGCCAGGGAAGGATCTGGATCTCTATCTCCTGATTGATGGCCGCAAATGCAGCCTCAACCACCTCTCGGGTAACGTCGCCGCCGGGCATTTTGCTTTCAATATACGGCGGAAAGCCATCACCTGTTGTCAGCTCAAGGGATAGGCTAAAAAAGTTGGAGGGTTTTAATCCGAGTAGAAATTTTTGGGTAGCATGCTGCGACCACCATTACGGAAATCATTCAGTACATTGACGTAAGGTAGGCCTGTAGTTCTTACCTTGCGTTGCTGTAAGGATATCAAGTTGATGTAGTGGTCTGTCAGGTGGATCATAAGGCGTGGTATTCTAGACCAGCCGACTGGTCGAAAGTTTCCGGACATCGAGCGCCTGACCGCGTTGGTCAAGATATCGACAGCTTCTAATCCAAACTCGGGGGCCGATGAGAAGCGGAAGTCTTCCATCATTACTTTTTTGAGATCAAAGAAGGACCCTTTCGTGGGGTTTTTTGCATACTGTTTCTTGTGTTCGCTTATGGTGGTTTGGAAGCGTTTTTTGGTAGCTGAAGTCCCCGCCTTCGATTTCCAAGAAAGGTTTTTTAAATGATCGGCTTTCTAACATGGGCATGACCACATCTGACCACCAATCTTCCCATGATGTGGTTCCGTCCTTGCTCTTTGCGTCTATGGTCCAGTGGTAAGAGGCTAGCTCGGGAGGATTCCTGAAAGAGTGATAGATGGTTGCGTGGTTAAGGGTGTTGTAAATAAGCTGGTTCATGGCTGTCGACTGCACATACAATTGTTCTGACATTGCTTCCAGTTGTTCCCGGAGGCCTTCTACGTGGGCTTTTAGTTTTGGTTTGTGCGCGTCAGTCAGGTTCTCAGTAATAGCTTTTGCTTGATTATTTCTATGCTCTCGAACCTCTTGAAGTGTATGTAATCCAACATCAATCGCAACCACTTCGAAAATGCAGCCAACTGTGTAAAGGAGATTAGCAACGTCTCCTACCTGTCTTTCTGAAAGTAGTCGACCCTTTACTTCCCCTTTGTCTTTGGGGAGCTTTAATCTTGCACGGTTATACAATCTGGCAAAGTCGTCCATTGACTTTGAAGGTATGATCAACGCGCCAACAGTAGAAATGCTACTTGTCTCGCCAGTGCCGGTAACAAAACTTCCCGACTCATCAATGAAGATATGCAAGTTGGTTCCAGCCTTGTTAGTTGTTGTTAAGAATACGATACACAGAGGCACGTCCAATCCCAAGTCTTTGAGCAATTGCATTGGCGCTCATACCCTGGGCTTTAAGTCTTATCACCTCTGGAGTCTGGTTTCTAGCTGTGGGCTTTCTACCTTTGTACTTCCCTTCGCTTTTAGCCTTGGCAATGCCCTCTCTCTGTCTCTCCAGCATGATCTGACGTTCGAACTGGGAGACAGCTCTATGAAGGTTTAAAACAAGTTCTCCATCATGAAACTGGTCGGGGCGAGAGGATTCGAACCTCCGACCCCATCGTCCCGAACGATGTGCGCTACCAGGCTGCGCCACGCCCCGACCGTGGACTGTTCAGGCCGCCTTTATTTTCGGAATGATTGCCGCGATATGGCCGCTTAATAGGCCCGGTCGATGGCAAAATCGACGGCACTGAGCAAGGCTGTTTTTACGTCACTTTCCGGGAAGATATCAAGAGATTCCTTCGCTTTGAGGCCGTAAGACTTGGCGGCTTCAAAGGTGGCGCCGATGGTATCATATTTCGCGATCAGGCGAAGGGCTTCGGCCAGATCTTCGTCGGTCTGGTCATTCTCAATCACCCGCTTCCAGAAGGCCTGCTCATCGGCATCGCCCTGCTGATTAGCCAGAAGAACGGGCAGGGTCACTTTTCCTTCGCGGAAATCATCACCGATGGTTTTACCAAGGGCCTGCTGCTCCGCTGAGTAATCAAGCGCATCATCAATAAGCTGGAAGGCAACACCGAGGTGCGTGCCATAATCAGCGAGGGCTTTTACCTCGTTCGCTGGGCGGTCCGCAACCACAGCGCCCACTTCGCAGGCTGCGGTGAACAGTGCAGCAGTTTTCGCGCCGATTACTTCGTAATATTGATCTTCTGTCAGGCTGATATCGCCCACATTCATCAGCTGCAGGACTTCGCCTTCGGCAATCACGGCGGAAGCATTGGAAAGGATCCGCAAAACTTCCAATGAGCCATCTTCGACCATTAACTGGAAAGAACGACTGAAGAGAAAATCGCCAACGAGAACACTGGCCTGATTACCCCAGAGCGCATTGGCTGTTTCATTGCCGCGCCGGAGGTTGCTTTCGTCCACCACATCATCATGAAGCAGGGTCGCTGTATGAATAAACTCAACGCAGGCGGCCAGCTTTTTGGCCCGGTCTCCTTCATACCCACACAGACGAGCAGCGCCGAGGGTCAGGACAGGCCGAAGCCGCTTGCCACCGGCAGCGATCAGGTGCCGCGCCAGCGTCGGGATCAGTTCCACATCGCTATGCATCCGCTCGAGGATAATCTGGTTGGTTTCCTCAAGATCCGTCCGGATGATATTCATCAGCGGTTCCAGCGATGCATTGCGGGCTGGTTTCAGTTGTTTATTCAGGTCCGATACAGAAGACAAAAGCGCCTCATCATACTATTTTGGCGGGGATCTAAATTCAGCGGTGAGCATAGCCGAACTTCCCCATTGGTCAAGTGAACATATACCTCTTTAGCCTTAATCTGGGCCTTGGCTGAAATGTGGTTTTCCCGTAATGTGAAAGCAAGAGTAAGGGGATTTGAATTTGGTAGAACTATTTCGGACGAATGATGCTGTGACGCTGTCCTATCTGATGGCTGTGTTGCAGGACGAGGGGATTGACGCGGTTCTGCTGGATCAGCATACCTCAGTTCTGGAGGGGAGCATCGGTGCCATCATGCGCCGGGTTGTTGTGCCAGAGAAGGATGAAGAGGCGGCAAGGGCCATTCTTGCCGACATCGCGCCCCATGAGCTACCAGAGAAAAAAGGCGAGGGCGCCTGATAGGGCCAGATCTGAAAGACAGGACTCAAGACAAGTATGGATTTGGCACTGACCCGGGATGGTTTCCTGGATGGAAAATTACAGATCACTCAGCCAGAGAGCGGCTTTCGGGCGGGATCTGATGCAGTTCTGCTGGCGGCATCTGTTCCGGCGAAGCCTGGTGACATGGTGCTGGATGTTGGGGCCGGTGTTGGCACAGCTGGACTGTGTCTGAAATACCGGGTGCCGGACTGCGTGCTTTTTGGGATTGAGCTGCAGGAAAGTCTGACAAAGCTTGCGGGTCAAAATGCGGCCGATAATCATCTGGAAAAGGGGACGCAGTTTATAGCGGCGAACATTACCCACCGGCGTGATTTTAATGGCCAGAAAGTGGCGGGCGATAAATCCCTGTTGGAAGCTGGATTTGATCACGTGCTAACCAATCCGCCATTTTATGAAGAAGGCCGCGCGCAAGTCTCAACCCATGCGATAAAAGGGCCGGCTCATGTGGAGGCCGATGCGGATCTGGCCACCTGGATCCGCTTTTGTGTGGCGCGCCTGAAGCCCAAAGGGCAAATCAGCTTGATCCACCGTACAGAGCGGTTAACCGAAATATTAACCTTTCTCGGGGAGAAATGTGGGCGGATTGAGGTTCTACCACTCTTGCCGTCGGCAACCAGGCCCGCTAAACGGGTGTTGGTGCGGGCTGAAAAGGGATCGGGAAGTCCCTTAAAGTTGTTACCTGGGCTAGTTCTGCACGAGGAAGACGGGACGCCCACTGAAACGGCAAATGAAATCCTAAGACGGGGGGCTTCAATTGCAGATCTTATTAAATAAAACTTGTGCGCGCACCAAGTCTGATTAAGTTAAGTGGCATGAAGAAAATGAAATCTATACTTGCAAAAACACCTTTGAAGCGCTGGATCAAAAAAGATCCGGTTGTTGCTGTTCTGCCGCTCCATGGCGTGATTGCCTCCGGCGGCAGTAAATTGCGCGGAGAGAACCTCAACCTGATGGGCCTCGCCGAAAGCATCAATGATGCGTTTGAGAAAAAAGGGGTAGTTGCAGTTGCCCTCTCCATCAATTCACCGGGTGGTTCTCCGGTGCAGTCGGCGCTCATTGCTGGGCGCATTCGCCAATTGGCTGATGAGAAGAAGATCCCGGTCTATGCTTTTGCTGAGGATATTATGGCCTCCGGCGGCTATTGGCTGGGATGTTGCGCGGATGAGATTTACGCGGATCAAAACTCGGTGGTTGGTTCCATCGGTGTGATCTCCGCTGGTTTTGGCTTCACAGGCCTGATGGAAAAGCTTGGCATTGATCGGCGGACCTATGCGGCTGGCGAGAATAAATCCAAGCTGGATCCGTTTAGCCCTGAAAAAGAAAGCGATGTGGAGTGGCTGAAGAAGCTGCAAACGGAAATCCACGACAACTTCAAGAATTTTGTAAAGGACAGCCGGGGTGAGCGCTTGAAAAAGCGTAAAGATAAAGAGCTTTTCTCTGGGGATGTCTGGACCGGCACCAAGGCCGTTGAGCTTGGGCTGATCGATGGGATTGCGGATCTTCGCAGCTTCATGCGTGAAAAGTATGGCGAGAAGGTCAAACTGGAACTTCTGGAAGAGAAGAAGAGCTTCATTCAGCGGACATTGGGGCTTGGGTCCCAGTCTATGGTGGACCGGGCTGTTGATAGCGCCATTGGCGCTGCAAAGCGCGAAGCTGCCTTTAATAAATATGGTCTGTGATTCGCTGAAATCAGCAGGGATATGAGAATCAGATGTTGTCTCCAATTAAACTAATTTTGCTGGCTTTGGTTATCGGGGCGGTCTTTATGGCTGCCCGGATGTTCCGTGGGAAAGGCAAAGATGGCGGAATTCTGGGGAAAAGAGACGATGATGCTTCCCTGAAACGGGGCGGTAAATCCACGGATCTTATCAAATGCCCTGATTGCGGGACTTATGTCTCTACCCTTGAAGATCACACCTGCAAGGACTGAAACACCGATCTTTTGACAGGCTTGTTGACCGCTCGATAACTGGGCTCTATGTTGCGGCGCACCTACTAGTAACAAAAATACGGTTTGTTTGATGACGGCACCAACGACGTCGAAATCAGGTTCTTCCTTTCAGGACCTGATCCTAACCCTGCAGCACTTTTGGGCGGAACAGGGATGTGTGATTTTGCAGCCTTACGATATGGAGGTCGGGGCTGGAACGTTCCATCCGGCAACAACGCTGCGCGCGCTGGGTCCTGAGCCTTGGAATGCGGCCTATGTGCAGCCATCCCGCCGGCCAACTGATGGTCGTTATGGTGAGAACCCGAACCGGGGTCAGCATTACTATCAATTCCAGGTCATTATGAAACCGTCCCCTGAGAATATTCAGGAACTCTATTTACAGAGCCTTTATGCCCTTGGCATTGACCCGAAGAACCATGACATCCGCTTTGTTGAGGATGACTGGGAAAGTCCGACCCTGGGTGCTTGGGGTCTTGGTTGGGAAGTCTGGTGCGATGGCATGGAAGTGAGCCAGTTTACCTACTTCCAGCAGGTTGGTGGCTTTGACTGTAACCCGGTATCTGGGGAACTAACATATGGTCTTGAGCGGCTTGCCATGTATGTGCAGGGCGTTGACCGGATGTATGATCTGAAATGGAATGACGACGGAGTGACTTACGGCGATGTTTTCCTACAGAACGAGCAGGAACAGTCCGCGTTCAACTTTGAGCATTCAAATGTCGATATCCTGCTGCGCCAGTTTGAGGATGCCGAAACCCAGTGCCAGACCATACTTGAGGCGGGCCTTTGCCTGCCCGCATATGATCAATGCATGAAAGCCTCGCATCTGTTTAACCTGCTGGATGCACGCGGAGTGATCAGTGTGACTGAACGGGCTGCCTATATTGGACGGGTTCGCGCCCTTGCCAAAGGCTGCGCAGAACAATGGCTGCGTAACCGCGGTCATCTAGGCGAGGAGGGTTAAGATGGCGGATCTGTTGCTTGAACTTTTCTCCGAAGAAATTCCCGCCCGTATGCAGGTGAAAGCCGCTTCCGATCTGGAACGGCTGGTCACGGCTGCCTTGAAAGAGGCTGGGATCGCCTTTGAGGCGTCAGCCTCTTATTCAACACCACGCCGTTTAGCTCTCTCTATCACTGGATTGCCTTTGTCGCAGCCTGACACGTCAGAAGAACGTCGGGGTCCTCGTGTGGGCGCGCCGGAAAAAGCGCTGGAAGGTTTCCTTCGCTCAACAGGTCTGACGCAGGACCAGTTGGAAGAGCGGGAAACACCTAAGGGGTCTTTTTATTATGCGGTGGTGGAAACCAAGGGTGGCCAGACCAGCGATGTGCTTCTGAAGATCATTCCGGAAGCCATGAGCAATCTACCGTGGCCAAAGCCCATGAAATGGAGCGACCATAAAGCCCGTTGGGTGCGGCCGCTTCATAATATCCTCTGCCTTTTCGATGGGGCAGCCCTCCCAGTGACTTGGGAACATTTAACGGCCAATGATCAAACTTTTGGTCATCGCTTCATGGCGCCGGAGGCCATCGCGGTTAAAGGTTTTGAGGATTATAAAGCAAAGCTTCGCTCCGCCTATGTGGTGCTGGAAGATATCGAGCGGCGGGAGATTATCGCCAAGGATGCTGCCAGCCTCGCCGAAGATGAAGGCCTGAAGCTGATTGAGGATCCGGGCCTGCTGGCTGAGGTGGCCGGTCTTGTGGAATGGCCGGAAGCGCTGATTGGGGCGATTGATCCGCAGTTTATGGATGTGCCGCAGGAAGCCTTGATTTCCGCGATGCGCAGCCATCAGAAATATTTCTCTCTCTCCGATGCAAGCGGCAAGATGGCGCCGCGCTTTATCACGGTTGCCAACCTTCGGGCTGAAGATGGCGGGCAGAAAATTACGGCCGGTAATGAACGGGTGTTGAGCGCACGTCTTTCTGATGCGAAATTCTTCTGGGATCAGGACCGTAAAAATACCCTGGAAAGCCGGGTGCCTGCCCTTGAAAAAGTGGTGTTCCATGCGCGTATGGGTACCGTTCGGGAAAAGGTTGAGCGCATTGTGGCTCTCGCCAAGATCATTGCCCCGTATGTTGAGGGTGCCGATGAAGCGCTTTGTGCCCGCGCCGCCCTTCTGTGTAAAGCGGATCTGACCACTGAAATGGTGGGCGAGTTTGCGGATCTTCAAGGCTTGATGGGCCGCTATTATGCTGTCCATGATGGGGAGGAGGCTGCTGTTGCCGCCGCCCTTCAGGATCATTACTCACCGCTTGGACCCAATGACAATTGCCCGTCTGAGCCTGTGAGCGTGGTTGTTGCTCTCGCCGATAAGATCGACACATTGGTTGGCTTCTTCGCCATGGATGAAAAGCCAACAGGTTCAAAAGATCCATATGCGCTTCGCCGTGCCGCCCTCGGGGTGATCCGGCTGGTGCTGGAAAACGGTTTGCGCCTGCCTCTGGTAGAGGTTTTTAAAGCCGCTGATGAGCTGCAGATCGTGGATGATAAACTGGTGCCCGAGGAGCTCTTGGAATTCTTCGCAGACCGGCTGAAAGTCCATTTAAAAGAACAGAACGTTCGCCATGATTATGTGTCGGCTGTTTTTGCTCTTGGTGGAACCAGCGATCTGGTGCGCCTGATGGCACAAGTGAATGCGCTTTCCGGCTTTTTGGAAAGCGAAGATGGAGCCAATTTGTTGACGGCATATCGCCGGGCAGCCAATATTCTGCGGATTGAAGAGAAGAAGGACGGTGTCTCCTATGACAGCCAGCCAGATAAAAAACTTCTCGTTGAGGAAGCGGAAATTAACCTTTTTGCGCGTATTGAAGAGGTTTCCGGTCTAATGGCCGGTGCATTGGGGGCTGATGAGTTCGAGGTTGCCAGCAAGGCAGCAGCGACTTTGCGTAAACCCGTCGATGCCTTTTTTGACAGCGTAATTGTAAATGCGGATGACGCCGATACCCGGTCGAACCGCCTGCGATTGCTGGCCAGCATTCGCAACTCTCTGGACCAACTGGCTGACCTTTCGAAGGTGGAAGGCTAGCCTAAAGATAACTTTGAGCGATAAGTGGACATTAAAATGACGAAGTGGGTATATTCCTTTGGTGACGGTGCAGCAGACGGAACTGCTGATATGCGGAACCTCCTGGGCGGAAAAGGGGCCAACCTTGCTGAAATGAGCAACCTTGGCCTGCCAGTTCCCTCCGGTTTTACCATCTCCACTGAAGTCTGTACGGCCTATTATGATAATGACCGGCAGTATCCGGAAGATCTGGCGGCGCAGGTTGATGCAGCCATTGCCAAGATCGAAAGCTCGGTTGGGGGCAAGTTTGGCGACAAGACCCAGCCGCTTCTGGTTTCTGTTCGCTCTGGTGCGCGGGCATCCATGCCGGGCATGATGGACACGGTCCTCAACCTTGGCCTTAATGACGAAACTGTAGAAGGGCTCGCCGCCCAGTCCGGTGACCGTCGCTTTGCTTATGACAGTTATCGCCGTTTTATCCAGATGTATTCCGATGTGGTTCTGGAAGTTGAGCATCATCATTTCGAGGAACTTCTCGAAATCCTCAAAGAAGAAAACGACTACCATTTGGACACTGACCTGTCCGCTGATGACTGGGAAAAACTGGTTGGTCAGTATAAAGACAAGGTTCAGGAAGAGCTGGGACGTCCGTTCCCGCAAGATGTGCAAGACCAGCTTTGGGGGGCTATTAGTGCGGTGTTCGGCTCCTGGATGAACCAGCGGGCGATCACGTATCGCCGCTTGCATGACATCCCTGCCGAATGGGGCACAGCCGTCAACGTACAGGCCATGGTGTTTGGTAACATGGGTGATGACAGTGCAACTGGTGTTGCCTTTACCCGTGACCCTTCAACTGGCGTTAAACTGTTCTACGGTGAGTTCCTGGTGAACGCGCAAGGTGAAGACGTTGTGGCCGGTATCCGGACACCACAGAACCTGACCAAAGCCTCCCGCGAGGAAGCTGGCTCAGAAGATCTTTCCATGGAAGAGCTGTTCCCGGCCGTTTTCAGTGAGCTTGTTGACGTCTACAAGAAACTGGAAGCCCATTACCGGGACATGCAGGATATTGAATTTACCGTTCAGCAGGGCAAGCTTTGGATGCTGCAGACCCGTTCCGGTAAACGAACAGCCAATGCCGCACTGAAAATTGCTGTGGATATGGTCGAGGAAGGCCTGATCAGCAAGGAAGAAGCGGTGAAACGGATTGAGCCTCAATCCCTGGATCAACTTCTGCATCCAACTCTTGATCCAAATGCAGACAAGAATGTGATTGCCCGTGGATTGCCAGCCTCTCCAGGTGCAGCCTCTGGCCAGATCGTCTTTAACAGTGACGAGGCTGAAAAGCTCGCAGGTGAAGGTGTTTCTGTTATCCTTGTGCGGGTGGAAACCAGCCCCGAAGACATTCACGGCATGCATGCTGCAAAAGGCATCCTGACCAGTCGGGGCGGTATGACCTCCCACGCGGCAGTGGTTGCTAGGGGTATGGGCCGGGCTTGTGTCTCCGGCGCAGGATCGCTCAGCATTGATTATCGGGATGAGACATTAAGCGTTATGGGTCAGACCCTGAACAAGGGCGATATCATCACCATTGATGGCGGTACCGGCGAAGTGATGCTGGGATCCGTTGACATGATCCTGCCAGAACTTTCTGGTACATTTGGTGCGCTGATGGAATGGGCAGACGATATTCGCCGCTTGAAAATCCGGACCAATGCGGAAACACCGCTCGATGCAGAAACCGCCCGCAAATTCGGTGCCGAAGGCATTGGCCTTTGCCGGACAGAGCATATGTTCTTTGATGCGGATCGCATCGTTGCCGTTCGCCAGATGATCCTGGCCGACAGCCTGGCAGAACGCGAAGAAGCCCTTGCCAAATTGCTGCCAGTACAGCGCGCCGACTTTGTTGAGCTGTTCCGCATCATGTCTGGCTTGCCAGTGACCGTGCGTCTTCTGGATCCACCGTTGCATGAGTTCCTGCCAAAAACCGATGAGGAAATTGACGAACTGGCAGCAGCCTTGAATGCGGATGCCAAGAAGCTGCGTCACCGCGCCCTGCAACTGCATGAGTTCAACCCAATGCTGGGTCATCGCGGTTGTCGTCTGGGTATTTCCTTCCCGGAAATTTATGAAATGCAGGCTCGGGCCATCTTGGAGGCCGCAGCCACAGTTTCAAAAGAGCTGGGCGAGACGGTGATCCCAGAGATCATGATCCCACTGGTCGCGACCGAGCGGGAGCTTGAAATCCTTAAAGGCAAGATCGAGGCGGTTGCCAAAACGATTGAGGGTGAAACCGGCGTTGCCGTTGAATACCTGATCGGTACTATGATCGAGCTGCCGCGCGCAGCCCTGCAGGCCGGTCACATCGCCAATCAGGCAGAGTTTTTCTCCTTTGGAACGAATGACCTGACACAAACCACTTACGGCATCAGCCGTGATGACAGTGGCTCTTTCCTTGAGGAATATGTGAACCAGGGCATCTATGAGGTGGATCCGTTTGTCTCGCTCGATCAGGATGGTGTGGGCGAACTGGTGAAAATCGCTGCTGAACGCGGTCGCGAGACCCGGAAAGACATCAAGCTTGGTATTTGCGGTGAGCATGGTGGTGACCCAAGCAGTATCGATTTCTGTGAAAAAGTCGGGCTCGACTACGTGTCCTGTTCTCCTTACCGGGTGCCGATCGCTCGCCTTGCCGCCGCGCAAGCCGCCCTCGGCGTCAGCAGAGAATCCGAAGCGTAAGCGAAGACAATATCGTCAATAAAAAAGCCCGGGAATTTCCCGGGCTTTTTTGTTCGAAAGATGAGGCTGTCTTACTCCACCACAAATGCGGGGCCGGAATTGGCGAGTTCGGCTTCGATTTTGTCCTGCACTTTGGCAGCCAGAGCTTTGTAGATCTTGGCGTGGTCGCTGTCGGGCTCTATTGCGGTGATGGGAGTGCCCGCATCGGAGGTTTCGCGGATCTGCATATGAAGCGGAACCTCGCCAAGGAAATCAACACCGAGTTGTTCGGCGGTCTGTTTCGCGCCGCCATGACCAAAGATGTCGCTGCGATCGCCGCAGGACGGGCAGAGAAAATAGCTCATATTTTCAATCACGCCAAGGACAGGGACTTCCACTTTGCGGAACATGTTAAGGCCTTTGCGCGCATCCAGAAGGGCAATGTCCTGCGGGGTGGAGACGATTACCGCACCGGTCAGTGGCACCCGCTGCGCCATGGTTAGCTGTGCATCGCCGGTTCCGGGTGGCATATCCACCACCAGCACATCCAGCTCGCCCCAGTTTACATCAAAGATCATCTGTTGCAGGGCGCTCATCACCATCGGGCCGCGCCAGATCATTGGGGTGTCTTCCTCGACAAGGAAACCCATGGACATGACTTTAAGTCCCCATTTTTCCATTGGCTCCAGTTTCTTGCCATCGGTTGTTTTGGGCTTGCCGGTAAGGCCCAGCATGCGGGGCAGGGAGGGGCCGTAAATATCCGCATCCAAAATCCCGACATTGAGGCCTTGCGCCTGCAGTCCGAGCGCGAGGTTGACCGAGCAGGTGGATTTACCCACACCGCCCTTACCAGAGGCCACTGCGATAATCGCGGCAACGCCTGGGACTTCGGGTTTTTGTTGCGGCTGCTGTGGGGCTTGTGGTTGTTGTGGCTGGGCCTGTGCCGCTGCTTTTTCAGCTGTTAGTACAACACTGACGGAGGTTACGCCATCCATGCCATAAACGGCCTGTTCAGCCTCTTTTCGGAGGATTTCCATCTCGCCTGCATCTTTGGGGTCGATCTCAAGGGCGAAGGCAACATTGCCCTCTTTGATCACGAGACCAGTCACCATGCCTAAGGAGACAATGTCCTTGCCGCTTTTTTTCTCAATAATTCGGCCTAAATGGTTCAGAATTGCCTGTTCAGTTACGGTGGCCATACTTGAAAACTCCAAGATCCTTACAAAATGGGTATACAACGTCCTGCAGGTACATTGCAGAATGGTTCAGGGTGTCATATAACCCTTGTTACACAAGTTAGCAATTTTGCTGAAGAATAAAGAGGAGAGAATATCTCATGCCTTGGAGCAATCAAGGTGGTAATGGTGGAGGATGGCAAGGCGGCGGTGGTGGAAACCGCGGTCCTTGGGGTCAGGGCCCCAGCGGACAGCAGCCTCCTAATCTGGAAGACATTATCAAAAAAGGTCAGGAAAAGTTAAAGGATACTCTCCCCGGCGGTGGCGGTGGCAAACTGGGTATTTTTGTTGTTTTACTGGTTCTCGTCGTCGGCTGGCTGATCAGTGGCTTCTATAAAGTGGAAGCGAACCAGCAAGGCGTTGTTTTGCGCTTTGGTGAAAAGGTTGCCATTACCCAGGCGGGTTTGAACTATCATCTGCCTTATCCGATCGAAACCGTTCTGACACCGAACGTCACCAAGGTGAACAGTGTGGAAATTGGCTTCCGTCGTGATTCCCGCGGGAACAAGCAACCAATTCCGCAGGAAGCTCTGATGCTCACCGGTGATGAGAATATTGTCAGCATTGGTTTCACTGTTCTTTGGAAAATAAAAGACGCCAGTGACTTCCTTTTCAACGTGGCCCAGCAGGAAGCGACGATTAAAGCGGCTGCTGAAAGTGCCATGCGTGAAGTGGTTGGCCGGTCTCAGCTGATTTCAGCCATTACGGATGGTCGTCTGAAAATTCAGAATGACGTGCAGGTCCGTCTTCAGGAAATCCTCGACGGTTATGAAATGGGTGTTGAGGTCACTGAGCTGAAACTGGAAGATTCTGAAGCGCCAGCCGCTGTTCGTCCAGCCTTTATTGACGTGCAGGCTGCTGCCGCTGATAAAGAACGGGTGCAGAACGAGGCTTTAGCTTACGCAAATGATATTGTTCCGCGGGCCCGTGGTCAGGCAGAGCAAATGCGTCAGGAAGCTGAAGGTTACAAACAGCAGGTGATTTCCGAAGCGCAAGGTGATGCGGCTCGCTTTAACTCCATCTTTGAAGAATATCGGAAAGCCCCTGAAGTCACTCGGGAGCGGATCTATCTTGAAACCCTTCAGCAGGTTCTGAAAGGCAAAAACAAGGTGATCATCGATGGTGAAGGTGGCGGACAAGGCGTTGTGCCATACCTGCCGCTGAACGAGCTGAAAAAGGGAGGGGCAAACTAATGGGTAAAGTCATCGGTATCGTACTTGCCATTATTGTGGTTGCCGCCGGTCTTCTGGCCAGCAGTGCCCTTTACACGGTTAATGAGACCCAGCAGGCCATGGTCATGCAGTTCGGTAATGTGGAACGGATTGTCAGCAAGCCGGGCCTCAAGTTCAAAGTGCCGTTCGTGCAGAATGTGGTCTATGTGGACAAGCGCGTTCTGAATGTGAGCACCTTTGCAGGCGCCCAGACAGAGCGAAGCGAATATCTGACCCGCGACCAGAAGCGTCTGCAGGTGGACAGCTTCGCTCGTTTCCGGATCATCAATCCACTTCTTTACTATCAGTCATATGGTAGCCTGAATGTGGCCTATGACCGGATTGAGACCCTGCTGAACTCCCAGGTGCGGGAGGTGCTCGGTCGTGAGCTTCTGAACAACATTGTGTCAGGGGAACGGACCCAGCTGATGAACCAGATCAAGCAGCAGGTGAACAAGGAAACTGCCTCCAGCGGTGTGGAAATTGTGGACGTGCGGATTGTGCGTGCGGATCTGCCGAAGGAAAACGCTGACAAGGTGTTTGACCGGATGCGGACCCAGCGTGAGCAGGAAGCCCGTGAAATTCGCGCCGAGGGTGCGGAGATTGCGCAGCGTATTCGCGCCAACGCCGATCGGGAACGGACTGTTCTTCTGGCGGAAGCCCGCCGGGACAGTGAGATCCTTCGCGGTGAAGGCGATGGTGAGAAAAACAAAATCCTCGCCGAAGCTTTTGGCAAGGACCCTGACTTCTTTGGGTTCTATCGCTCCATGCAGGCATATCTGGATGCCATGTCAGACGATGACACGACTTTGGTCCTGTCACCAAACTCTGACTTCTTTAAATATTTCGGATCCCAGTCTCGGGATGTACCGGGTCGATAATCGGGCCGATCGAATAATGGCCTGCAAGGACACCCCCTTGCAGGCCTTTTTTTGTTTTCAGGCCTTCTCCTTCAAGGCCGTTTTAATGAGGAAAAAGATTTGTTAGAGCATCTTCTGCTGGCGGCAGCCCTGGTCCTCTTTATGGAAGGGGCGCTTTATGCACTCTTTCCCAATGGCATGAAACGGATGATGATTTCCGTTCTGTCTATGCCCAGCATGAGCTTACGGATTACCGGGCTTGTGTGCGCAATTCTCGGCGTTGTGTTCGTCTGGCTTTTGAAAATGTGATCCTGCCGACGTTTTTTTCGGGAAAATTTTAAAAAAAATCTGAAAAGATTGGATTTACACAATTATGCCATAATTGACTTCCAGTTATGGGAAGCCAGAGAATTTTTGCGAGATGACTTGAGACCATTCTCAAATCTTCAAATGGCGATAAGAAAGTGTTCTGTATCAGGAAGGCGCCTCTCTCCTCGTTCGGTGAAACGCATAAAGGCCAGCCTTCCTCATTGGCAAATTGGAAAGGACGACGACGTTGTATACTCCCTATCGTATCTCACGAGATCATAGAACAACACCTGTCGGACGGTCAGATCAACAAGTGAAAGCGGCATCCCGCTCTGGCCAGTATGTCGTTATGGGTCTTGTCGTTTTGGCGGCCCTGATCTTGAGCTCCTTGAATGCAATGGCCAAGGCGGCGCCGGAAAGCTTCGCTGACCTTGCTGAAAAGCTGTCCCCAGCAGTTGTGAATATCTCAACAACTCAAACGGTCAGGAATGACCGCGGTGGCGTTTTCCCGCAGCTGCCTCCCGGCCACCCGTTCGAGGATTTCTTTAAAGACTTCGGCCGCAAAGGCAAAGAAGGCCAACGGGAACGCAAAGCAACGTCTCTTGGCTCCGGTTTTGTGATCGACGCCAAGCAAGGCTATGTGATCACCAATAACCACGTGATCGATGGCGCTGACGAAATCCATGTGATTTTCCAGGATGGCGACAAGCTGAACGCGGAACTGGTGGGCACGGATCCAAAAACAGACGTTGCGGTTCTGAAAATTGATCCCAGTGAGAAAAAAGGCATCAAGGATGTTGATTGGGGCAATAGTGACAAAGCCCGCGTTGGTGACTGGGTGATGGCTATTGGGAACCCCTTTGGCCTCGGCGGGACGGTAACAGCCGGTATCATTTCTGCCCGTGGCCGGGATATCCGCTCAGGTCCTTATGATGACTATATCCAGACGGATGCGTCCATTAACAAAGGGAACTCTGGTGGACCGCTCTTTAACATGGACGGCGATGTGATCGGGATTAACACCGCAATCTTCTCCCAATCAGGGGGCAGCATCGGTATTGGTTTCGCTATTCCGTCCCAGATGGCGAAAAGTGTTGCTGAACAGCTGATCGAGTTTGGTCAGACGAAGCGTGGCTGGCTCGGAGTTGTTATCCAGAATGTAACAGAAGAGCTGGCTGAGGGCCTTGGCCTTAAAAACACCGATGGTGTTCTGGTCGCAGGTGTCCCAGAAGATGGTCCAGCTTTCAAAGCCGGGATCAAGGCTGGTGACGTGATCCTGAAATTTGACGGCAAAACCGTGAGTGAAACACGTGAGCTATCCCGTGTTGTCGCAGAAACAGATGTTGGCGCTTCTGTCGAAGTGGAGCTGTGGCGAAATGGGGAACAGATTACCAAAACCGTCAAACTGGGCGAGCTTGAAAAAGCAGAAACCAAGATGGCCAAAGCGACCGGTGATGTGGATGACGCCCCAACTGCAGACATTATGGGTATGACCCTTGCCACTGTGAATGATGCACTTCGCCAGCAGTTTAAACTGGCAGACGATGCCAAGGGTGTTCTGGTGATCGATGTGGATCCGAACAGTGAAGCCGCGGAAAAAGACATCCGCCCTGGGGACCAGATCCTGGAAGTGCAGCTGAAACCGGTGAGTGATGTCTCCGACGTGAAAGCCAGCCTAAAAGAGATCGAAAGCACCGATCGGAAATCTGTTCTCATGCTCACTCGCCGGGGGCTCTCCTCCCGCTTTGTGGCCCTGAGCACGGAAAGCTGATCACCTCTAAAAGGTGAGAGTGAACCTGAAAAGCCCCGCAGATCGCGGGGCTTTTTTTGTGGGCGTTTGATATGGAATGCCCTACTTTAGGGACAAAGGATAAAACAGGAGATAGTCTAATGGGAAAACATTCCGGGGGATGCTTGTGCGGGGCCGTGCGCTTTGAGATAGAGGGCGACTTTGATGCCTTTTTTCTCTGCCATTGTGGTCGCTGCCGAAAAGATACGGGATCGTCCAATGCGGCCAACCTCTTCGCATCGGGTGCCGCCTTGACCTGGCTTCAGGGGAGGGATCAAACAAATCTCTACCAGGTGGCGGATACCCGCCACGCCAAGTGTTTTTGCAAAACCTGCGGATCAGCCGTTCCCATTGAGCATGAAGCCGCTGGACTTATTGTCGTTCCGGCAGGGGCTCTTGAGACGGATATTCCCATCCGGCCAACGGCCCATATTTGTATGTCCAGCCGAGCCAATTGGGATGATACATTGGAAGAACTTCCCAAAATGGACGGTATGCCGGGCTAGGCCCAAAAGCGTTTAGCTGTCCACAAATTCTTCAGCCTTATAACCCTGATAATAGAGCAGCACCGTCAGATCGCCGTGGCGGATGGCGGCGTTGGCGGCGGCTTGGGCTTTGGGTTTGGCGTGAAAAGCAATGCCGAGGCCGGCCGCCTCGATCATCGGAATGTCATTGGCGCCATCTCCAACGGCGAGGGTCTGGGAAGGGGTGAGGCCGAGTTCCTTCGTCAGGCGCTTGAGGTTTTCAAGCTTGGTTTCTGAATTGACGATTGGCTCTTTTGCCTTACCGGTGAGCTTGCCCCCCTCAAACACCAGTTCGTTCGCATCATCCATATCGAACCCAGTGAGCGCCCGGACCTTTCCGGTAAAGTAGGTAAAGCCGCCGGAGACGAGGGCGGTGTAGGTGCCGTTTTGTTTCTTCACGGTCTGGATCAGGGTGCGTGCGCCTGGGGTCAGTCTGACCCGCTCCTCAAAGGTTTTTTCAAGGACGTTTTCAGGCAGGCCTTTCAGCATGCCGACGCGGGCGATAAAGGCTTCGTTGAAATCCAGTTCGCCCCGCATGGCCTGTTCCGTAATGGCGGAGACTTGTTCCTTGATGCCGGCAAAATCGGCCAGCTCGTCAATGCATTCCACGGTGATGATAGTGCTGTCCATATCGGCGAGCAGCAGTTTTTTGCGCCGGTCCTCTGTGCCTTGCAGGCAGAAGTCACAAGCGTCTGCGGCTTCCTGAATGTCGTCCTTGGCAAGGGTGCCGTCAAATTCCAGATCGAGGGCAAAGTCCTGCTTTAGCCAGGTTTCTTTCAGATCCATGATGCCCAGCGCTTGCAGTCTGGCTTTGACTGCGGCGATTGTGTTAGGAAAGGAAGACGGATTTGCAGGATCCGCGACAAGCGTCAGTACAGAATTCATGAAAAGCGACCCGTAAGAGTTAAATGCCAAACCAGCTTGAGACCCCTTCACAGCAAAAGGGCTGTGTCCTTTTAGCAGGCCCGACAGCCAGCGGCAAATCCGCATTGGCTATCGCCATCGCAAAAGAGTTCGATGGGGTGGTGATCAATGGTGACAGCATGCAGGTTTATTCGGGTCTGCGGGTGATTACGGCGCGCCCCAGCGAGGAGGAGGAGGCCGAATGTCCTCACAAGCTATATGGGGTGCTGGAGCCGGATGATTTCTGTTCGGCTGCGCGCTGGCGGGATATGGCGCTGGCTGAAATTGAAGCGGCGCGGGCAGCCGGAAAGCTGCCCATCATCTGCGGCGGTACCGGCCTTTATTTCGAAATCCTGACCAAAGGCATTGCAGAGGTCCCTGCCATCAGTGATGAAGTGCGAGACGGATTGCGCGAATTGCAGCGAAAAGAGGGGAACCAGGTTATTTATGACCGGCTGATGGAAAAAGATCCTGAAATGGCGGCAAAACTGAACCTGGGGGATTCGCAAAGATTGCTGCGTGCCCTGGAAGTGGTGGAGGAAACCGGCGTGCCCCTTGGGGAGTGGCATAAAAAAGCGCCGGAAGGACCCGTTTTGGAAGGGCCGCGGCTATGGTTGGCGCTGCTGCCGGATCGGGCATGGCTTTATGAGCGATGCGAGCGGCGGCTTGACTGGATGGTGGATGATGGCGCCGCAATCGAAGAGGTTGCCGAGGTTTTGAAGCACAATCTGGATCCGGAGCTGCCTGCGATGAAGGCCCTCGGTGTCCCGGAAATCCGGGCTTTTCTGGAGGGGGAGCTGACGAAAGAAGAGGCAAAAGACCGGATCAAGCTATTAACCCGGCGGTATGCCAAACGGCAGATGACCTGGGTTCGAAACAAGATGACAGAGGCCAAAATCTCGTCCGCGCAAGATTTGGAAAGTTTGAAGGCAGAATTCTTTCCATTTATTCGCCAATTTTTGTTGACGACGCAGGAATGAAAGTCTAGGTTCCCATCTGTTGACGAGGAGGAAACGGCTGTTTACTTCCTTGGATCGACCAAAGTGTCGCTCGGATCAATCTCCGGGCGCTTTTTCTTTTTACATTAATGCCACCGCTTTATGACAGTTTGAGGGGTGGTGACCGGTTCAGGCCAACAACAGATTAGGGAAGTCCCATGGCTAGCAAGGAAATGACAGGAGCGGAAATCGTTATCAAGGCACTCATTGATCAGGGTGTCGAGGTGGTGTTCGGCTATCCTGGCGGTGCTGTGCTCCCCATTTACGATGAGCTGTTCAAGCAAAATAGCATTCGCCACATTCTGGTTCGTCAGGAAGGCGGCGCGGTTCATGCTGCCGAAGGGTATGCCCGCTCCACCGGTAAGCCAGGTGTTGTTCTCGTGACCTCTGGTCCGGGTGCGACCAATGCAGTGACCGGCCTTGCCGATGCCAAGCTCGACAGTATTCCGATTATCTGCCTCACCGGGCAGGTGGCAACTCATTTGATTGGCAACGATGCGTTTCAGGAAGCGGACACCGTTGGTATTACCCGCCCTGTGACCAAGCATAACTATCTGGTCAAGGATGCGGATGATCTGGCCCGCACTATGCACGAAGCGTTTCATGTGGCGACAACTGGCCGTCCGGGCCCGGTTGTGATCGACCTGCCAAAAGACGTGCAGTTCCAGCCAAGCAAGAATTATACACCGCCAAGCCTTGTCCAGCATAAGAGCTATAACCCGCAAGTGAAGGGCGATCTGAAAGCTATCAAGCAGGCAGTGAAACTGATCGCAGGCGCCAAGCGGCCGATCTTCTACACAGGCGGCGGCGTCATTAACTCTGGTCCGAAAGCGGCAAAGGTTCTGACCCAGTTTGTCCGTATGACCGGTTATCCGATCACAAATACACTGATGGGCCTGGGTGCCTATCCTGCGTCTGACAAGCAGTTCCTTGGGATGCTGGGTATGCATGGCACGTTCGAAGCCAACAACGCCATGCATGATTGCGATGTGATGATTTGTATCGGCGCGCGCTTTGATGACCGGATTACCGGGCGTCTGGATGCGTTCTCCCCCAACTCGAAGAAAATCCATGTGGATATCGATCCTTCCTCCATCAACAAGAATATCAAGGTGGATATTCCGATTGTTGGCGATGTGGGCCACGTGCTGGAAGATATGGTCAAGGTCTGGAAGTCAGAGGTCTGTAAGCCCGACGCCAAGGCGCTTGAAAAATGGTGGAAGCAGATTGAAGGCTGGCGGTCCCGCAAATGCCTCGGCTTTGAGCAAAATGGCGATGTGATCAAGCCGCAATATGCGCTGACCCGCCTGAACGAGCTGACAAAAGGGATGGATCGCTATTTCACGACTGAGGTTGGCCAGCACCAGATGTGGGCTGCCCAGTATCTGGAATTTGAGGAACCAAACCGGTGGATGACCTCTGGTGGCCTTGGCACCATGGGTTATGGTCTGCCCGCTGCCATGGGTGTGCAGATTGCCCATCCGGATGCGCTTGTGGTGGATGTGGCCGGTGAAGCCTCTACCATGATGAATATTCAAGAGATTGCCACCATCATCCAGTATCGCTTGCCGGTGAAGATCTTCATCCTCAATAACGAATATATGGGCATGGTGCGCCAGTGGCAGGAACTGCTGCATGGCGGCCGCTATTCCGAAAGTTACATGGATGCCCTGCCGGACTTTGTGAAACTTGCCGAAGCCTTTGGGGCAACCGGTCTTCGCTGTCATGAGGCGGGGGAAGTGGATGACTGCATCAAGGAGATGATCAAGATCAAGGGGCCGGTTCTGGTAGACATGCTGGTCGACAAGCAGGAAAATGTATTCCCAATGGTGCCTTCTGGCGCGGCGCATAATGAAATGCTGCTGGCGGATCAGGAGGAAGGGGAAGGACCTGAGGTTTCTTCTCAGGGCATGACGCTGGTGTAAGGGGTGTTGCCGAACGGTTTCATCATTCTGTTATAAATTCGGTCGAACATGACCCCCAAGAGAATACCTGGACAAAATGAAAGATATTGATTTTCACAGACATACCATCGCGGTACTGGTTGATAATGAATTTGGTGTGCTGGCGCGCGTTGTCGGGCTGTTTTCCGGACGCGGCTATAATATTGAAAGCCTGACAGTGGCGAAGGTGGACGAGGCACAGAACCTCTCCCGTATTACAATTGTCACGACAGGCACCGAGATGGTGATCGCCCAGATCAAGGCTCAGCTTGAAGGGCTGGTGCCGGTTCATAAAATCGTCGATTTGACTATCGATGGGCCAAGCGTTGAGCGGGAAATGGCCCTGGTTAAAGTCGAGTGTAAGGGAGAGAAACGGGTTGAGGCCCTGCGCATGGCGGATATTTTCCGGGCTCATGCGGTGGATACCACGGAAACCTCCTTTGTTTTTGAGGTTACAGGGAACCGCGACAAGGTGAAAGCCTTCGTGGAACTGATGGAACCTCTTGGAAAAACGGAAGTTTGCCGCACGGGTATTGTGGCAGTCAAACGCGGCAGTGGCACCATTTAAGGTCACGGGTCCGAACCAGAAATAAATTCAGAACATACAGAATATTTTTTAGTCAGAAGGAAATAGAAAAATGCGCGTTTATTACGACAGCGATGCCGACGTAAACCTGATCAAAGGCAAGAAAGTTGTCATCGTCGGTTATGGTAGCCAAGGCCATGCCCACGCCAACAACCTGAAAGATTCCGGTGTGGCAGAGGTGGCCGTTGCCCTTCGCGCGGACAGCTCTTCCGTTCAGAAAGCTGAAAATGCAGGTCTGAAAGTGATGACACCGGCTGACGCGGCCAAATGGGGCGACGTGATCATGATGCTGACACCGGATGAGCTGCAGGCTGACATCTACGAAGCTGATCTTGCACCAAACATGAAAGAAGGCGCTGCCCTTGTTTTCGCTCATGGCCTCAATGTTCACTTCAACCTGATCGAGCCACGGGGTGATATGGACGTCTTCATGGTCGCGCCAAAAGGTCCAGGCCACACTGTTCGCTCTGAATATCAGAAAGGCGGCGGGGTTCCTTGCTTGGTTGCCGTTTATCAGGACGCTTCCGGTAATGCGCTTGACATCGCACTCTCATACGCATCTGCCATTGGTGGTGGCCGCGCTGGTGTGATCGAAACAACCTTTAAAGAAGAATGTGAAACTGACCTGTTCGGTGAGCAGGCTGTTCTTTGCGGTGGTTTGGTTGAACTGATCCGCGCTGGTTTCGAAACATTGGTTGAAGCCGGTTACGCACCGGAAATGGCTTATTTCGAATGCCTGCATGAAGTGAAACTGATCGTTGACCTGATGTATGAAGGCGGCATTGCCAACATGAACTACTCCATCTCCAACACAGCGGAGTATGGCGAGTATGTAACTGGCCCGCGCATCATCACACCAGAAACCAAAGCCGAAATGAAACGCGTCCTCACCGACATTCAGACCGGTAAGTTCACCCGTGACTTCATGCTGGAAAACAAGGTTCGCCAGCCATACCTGAAAGCCACACGGGCGCTGAACGATGCCCACCAGATCGAGGAAGTCGGCGCCAAACTCCGCGGCATGATGTCCTGGATCGGCGAAAACGCCATGGTCGACAAATCCAAAAACTAATCTGGATTTAGGATTGAGTTACAGAAACCGGCTCCTGAAAAGGGGCCGGTTTTTTTGTTTTTGCAAGGCTTTGCCTCCTCCCTTAGACTTGGGGACAAACCAAGTTTTAAAAATCCAAGGTATAAGAAAAATGATAAACGCCTTTGAGGAATTGATGCGGGTGCGGGGGCTCGAGGATGAGCCGTCTGTATCCATCACCGGGTCTGACCCCATATATGAGACCCGCTTTCGGGTGGCCGAGACGGGGGCTGCCATTCTGGCGGCGAACGGCGTTGCCGTTAGTGATATCTGGAAATTGAAGACAGGCCGGAGCGATGCCGTTTCGGTGGATGCGCGCCATGCAGCGGCGGCGCTCGCCAGTGCCAATCATCTGGAATTCAAGCAAGCAGATGGATCTTATGTGCCGATGCGGGACTCAACGCTCGCCCAGCAGGCCTATGCTACTATCGCCCCTTATCACACAAAGGATGATCGGCTCTTTATGCCGCATTTTGGCATGGCCCATATGAAGGCAAAGGTGCTGGAGATTTTGGGTTGTGATTTTAATCCGCAAAGTATTGGCAAGGCTGTCGCCAAATGGACGGCTGAGGATCTGGACCGGGCCATTGCCGAGGCGAACTGCTGCGGCGGGATCGTCCGGACGGAGGAGGAATGGCTGGCCCACCCCCATGGGCAAGCATTGACCGCCCAAGCTGTTGTGGAGATTGAGAAAATCGGCGAGAGCGATCCGGAGCCATTTCTGACAGATGGACCGCCCCTCGCCGGGATCCGCGTACTCGATCTTACGCGTATCCTTGCCGGACCAGTGGCAGCACGCACCCTTGGGGAATATGGGGCGGATGTCTTAATGATCGGGGCGGATCATGTTCCGCAGATCAAGAAATTCGTGATTGATCTCTCCCATGGGAAGCGAAGTTGCTATCTGGATATGCGGGACGCCGCGGAGGCAGAAGCGTTGAAAACGCTTGTGAAGGATGCGGATGTGTTTAGTCAGGGTTATCGGCCGGGCGCCTTGGAGGGGAAAGGATTCGGTCCTGAAGAGCTAGCGGCATTGCGTCCGGGACTGATCTACACGTCCATCAACTGTTATGGCAGCGGCGGTCCGTTCAGCGACCGGGCCGGGTGGGAGCAAATCGCCCAGACCGTCACCGGAATTTCCCATGAAAACGGGCTGGACCACGGCGGATTTCCAGAGCTGCTACCTGTCTATTTCACAGACTATGGAACCGGATATCTGGGAGCCTATGGTACGATGCTGGCGTTGGCCCGCCGGGCAAGAGAAGGGGGCAGCTACCACGTGAAAGTCTCTCTTTGTCAAACGGGTATGATGCTCCAGCGTCAGGGACGGGTCGAAAATCCAAAGGAGGCGAAGTCCCTGAGCCCCGAAGAAGTTATCGCCCTGCAACAAACAAGCAAGACATCTTATGGAGATATCCGGCATCTTGCGCCGCTTGTCCGGTACACAGAAATTCAGCCGCGATATGCCGGCCCGTCGCCTGCACTTGGGTCTTCTGCGCCTGTTTGGTTGCAGTAAAACTATTCCGTTCTAAGATCTGAATAATCGGAGCCGGCGTCATAATGATGCCGGTTTTTTTCTTTAAGCGTCGTCATTGTCGGATCAGGCTAGAAAAATGCGACTGATTTGCATTAGTGGTTGATAGCTTAAGGGGAAAATCGTATCCAATATGCAATTTCTGCTTTAATGCTCGAAAAATATTAACCATTATCTGTCATATAGATTGAACTGTTGGTAAATACTGGTATTTTCAGGTATTTCGTTGTCCGAATTGTCATCTCGGAGCAGCAGTACAGGTATCAGGACGGTTGTTTAGCGGCGCCGTCAACTGGAAATTGGAAGTTATTGTAGAGGGCGGGGGTTCTTGCTCTTCAAATTTATGGGTGAGGCAATTTAATGTTTTCCAAAATGCTCGGCATGATGTCAGCGGATATGGCAATCGATCTGGGAACAGCGAACACGCTGGTTTATGTAAAAGGTCGCGGGATTGTCCTGAATGAGCCGTCAGTTGTGGCGATTATTCACAGGCAGGGAAAGAAACAGGTTCTGGCCGTTGGTGACGAAGCCAAGATGATGCTGGGCCGGACGCCTGGAAATATCGAAGCCATTCGCCCCCTTCGTGATGGTGTGATTGCCGATTTTGAAATTGCCGAAGAAATGATCAAGCACTTTATCCAGAAAGTGCATAACCGCCGCGCCTTCACCCGGCCACAGGTTATTATCTGCGTTCCCTCTGGTTCCACAGCGGTTGAGCGGAAAGCCATTCGGGAATCTGCTGAAAATGCGGGCGCCCGGGAAGTTTACCTGATTGAAGAGCCAATGGCAGCCGCGATCGGCGCTGGCCTTCCTGTTACCGAGCCAACGGGTTCCATGGTTGTGGATATTGGTGGCGGCACGACTGAGGTCGCTGTTCTCTCCCTTGGCGGTATCGTCTATGCGAAAAGCGTTCGGGTTGGTGGTGACAAGATGGACGAGGCGATCATTGCTTACATCCGCCGGAACCATAACCTGCTGATCGGTGAAAGCTCTGCTGAACGCATTAAGAAAACAATCGGTTCCGCCTGCCCACCAGAAGATGGCAATGGCGAAACCATGGAAGTAAAAGGCCGGGACCTGATGAACGGTGTGCCCAAAGAGCTGATCATCAGCCAGCGGCAAATCGCAGAAAGTCTGGCTGAACCTGTCGGGGCAATTGTGGAAGCCGTTAAGGTTGCTCTCGAACACACAGCGCCGGAACTGGCCGCGGACATCGTGGATAAAGGTATCGTGCTCACCGGTGGTGGTGGATTGCTTGGCAATTTTGATCATGTTCTTCGGAACGCGACAGGTCTGCCTGTATCCATTGCGGATGAGCCACTTTCTTGTGTGGCAATCGGTACCGGCCGTGCATTGGAAGAGATCAAGACACTTCGCCACGTTTTGAGTGGGGAAGGTGGCTGAGAGAATTAAGCAGGAGAGTTGATGGTCCTTAGTTGGGAGTTTGGTGAATGGCACTAGGTCAGGATTCAGCCTGGAAACTGGCGATCCCGCTGAAAGTCTTTTTTCAGCGCTTTGCCTTTCTGTCCCTGATCGGTCTGTCCATCGTTCTTCTGGTCCTCGGTAAAGTGGATCTTGTTCTGATGGAACGGGTTCGGACGATCAGCACGGATACCCTGTCGCCGGTCTTAAGCACTTTGTCTCAACCCATTAATGCCTTGAACAAGGGTATTGAGCGGGTGCAGGAGCTTGCGAGCCTTGTTGAGGAAAATGAGCGTCTCCGCCAGCAGAATGAGAGATTGCTGAAATGGCAATCCATCAGCCGGGTTCTGGAGAAGGAAAACGATTATTATCGCCGCATGCTGAACGCGCTGGAGGATCCGCTGGTTCTGCCGATTACAGCGCGGGTTGTCGGTGATAGCGGCGGCCCTTTCGTTCGGACACTGTTATTGGGTGCCGGAACTCTGGATGGGGTTCGTGTGGGACAGGCAGCAGTAGGTCCACATGGTGTCATTGGCCGAGTGGTCGAGGTGGGGCATCAGTCCGCCCGTGTTCTGCTTCTGACTGACCTTAACTCCCGCATTCCCGTGGCGCTTGAAAATTCCCGGTATAAAGGAATTCTGGTGGGGGATAACTCGACCTCACCAAAGCTTGAATTTTTGCCGACAAATGCCCAGGTATCCCCCGGTGACCGAGTGGTGACAAGTGGCGATGGCGGCTTGCTACCTGCCGGCTGGCCGATCGGAATTGTCTCCTCTGTTGTTGAGGGGCAGGTTCGGGTTCAGGCTTATGCCGACTGGTCAAGGCTTGAGCATGTCAGCGTTCTGCGCTACGACCTGCCGGGTTTGACAGATAAACACACCAACCCTGGTGATCTTGGTGAAAGCCAATTGGTAAACTGATAAGGTGACACGAAGGTGACGCCCACCATTTCATATCAAATCAACAGACTGGCAAGAGGCAGTATTCCATTTCTGCTGTCTTTTCTGCTGATCCTGCTGAGCGTTGTTCCCATTCGGATCAGCGGATATGCGACGGTGACCCCGTCTTTTTTGATGATCGCGGTTTTTTACTGGAGTTTGCATCGTCCCTATCTGTTGCCGGCACCCATGGTTTTTATCTTGGGTCTTCTGTTTGATATCCTGACTGGGACGCCGATGGGACTGAGTTCGCTAACCCTTCTCGTGGTTCATGGCATAGCGATCACTCAGCGTCAGGTTTTTGTTGGTAAGGCATTTATTTTGACCTGGTGGGGATTTCTTTTGGTCGGTGCGGCAATTGCAATCCTGAGCTGGCTTCTGGCTTGCATCATCTCCTTCACCTTCTTGCCGATCATACCTGTGCTCGTTCAGTATGGATTGACGGTCCTGATTTTCCCGCCTGTGGTCTGGTGTTTCGCTTTGGTCCAAGGCAGTTTGCTGAGGCATATTTAAGATGTCCCGTGCACGTGATAAGGAAAAAGTTGGTACCTTTACCCGCCGGTCCCTAATCCTGGCAGGCGGGCAGGCCGCCTTGATGTCGGTTCTGGCCGGACGGCTTTATTACCTGCAGGTTATCCAATCCGACGAATACGCCATGATGGCGAACGAAAACCGGATGAACATCCGGCTCCTGGCGCCTCTTCGGGGGCGGATCCATGATCGCTTCGGTGTGGAAGTTGCAAGCAATCGCCAGAATTATCGGGTTGTGATTATTCGTGAGCAGACCAAAAGCGTTGAAAAAACGTTGGATCGGCTATCGCAATTGGTTCCTGTCTCTCCCTCTGATCGGGAACGGGTTTTGAAAGAAACCAAGCGAAAACGGGGTTTTGTTCCTATTCCAGTCATGGAGAACCTGACATGGGAGGAATTCTCTCGGATCAATATCCACAGTCCTGAATTGCCGGGTATTCAGCTCGATGTGGGTGAAACCCGCCATTATCCATACGGTCCGCTGTTTGCGCATACCGTTGGATATGTTGGATCTGTATCTGAGCGCGACCTGAAGAATTTGGAACCGGATCCGTTGTTGGAATTGCCAGGTTTCAAAATCGGCAAGAATGGAATTGAGAAATACTATGATCATGCGCTTCGCGGAACAGCGGGGACAAGTCGGGTAGAGGCGAATGCCTATGGCCGCGTGATCCGCGAACTGAGCCGTCAGGAAGGAACAGCGGGCGCCGATATCGAACTGACTATCGATGCCAAGCTGCAGCAATATGCATCGCGCCGGATGGGTGAGGAAAGTGCGGCTGCAGTGGTGATGGATGTGCATACCGGCGATATTTTATCCATGGTATCTGTTCCAAGCTTTGATCCGAACAGCTTTACCACCGGTATTAGCGTCCGTGAATGGCGGGAGCTGCAATCCAATCCGAAACATCCATTGAGCAACAAGGCTGTGACCGGTCAATATCCGCCCGGATCCACTTTCAAAATGATTGTTGCGTTGGCAGCCGTTGAATCCGGTGTGATTACACCTGAATACACGACTTTTTGCGGTGGTCATACGATGTTGGGCCGTCACAAGTTCCACTGCTGGAAGCGGGGTGGGCATGGCAAGATGAACTTGCGAGAGGCAATTGAGCAATCTTGTGACGTTTATTTTTATGATATTGCCCGCAAAGTCGGTATTGACCGCATAGCAGAGGTTGCCGAACGCTTTGGTCTTGGCGATCGGCAGGGGCTTGATCTTTATGGTGAGAAGCGGGGCCTGATCCCAACGACGAACTGGAAACAGGCTGTGCGCGGAGAGCGCTGGCAGGTTGGGGATACATTCAATGCAGGCATCGGGCAGGGATATGTGCTGACAACGCCGCTGCAACTGGCTGTCATGACAGCGCGATTGGCCAACGGTGGCAAGAAAGTCAGCCCCCGATTAATTAAACAGAAATATCATATCCTTAACGCGGAGGAGGGACAGGAAGCTGAAATTCCAGTGCAACCTCCGGCGCCAGACATGGGTGTGGATCAGTCGGCCCTTCGAAGTGTGCTTGCTGGCATGTATGATGTGATGAACGGGGATAAAGGAACAGGCCGTGGATCCAGACCTGATCGGGAATGGAAAATGGCGGGTAAGTCCGGGACGGCACAGGTTCGCCGCATTTCCAAGAAAGAACGACTGACCGGGGTTCTGAAATCTGATGAAAAGCCCTGGGAATACCGGGATCATGCCCTGTTTGTGGCTTATGCTCCTTATGATGAGCCGCGCTATGCTGTCTCTGTGATTGTAGAACATGGCGGAAGTGGTTCAAAAGCGGCTGCCCCGATAGCACGTGACCTGCTGCAGGAGGCTATGCGGCTAAAATCTGCCCGTAAAGGCGGTGTTGAGAGTAAGGTTTCTGAAACTCCTTTGAATAAGGAGGATCAGGATGCTTAGAGAATTGGGTGCACCGGAGCGAAATGTTCCGCTGTCCAAAAAGATCTGGGATATCAACTGGGGTCTTGTCCTGCTGATCTGCGTGACGGCTTCTGTTGGGTTCCTGATGCTGTATTCCGCGGCAGATGGAAACGTACAGCCCTGGGCATCTCGTCAGATGATCCGTTTTGCGGCTGGGCTTGTGATCATGTTGATCGTTGCCCTTACGGATATTCGAATATGGCTCAGGCTCGCATATCCTCTATATTTTATTGCCCTTATGATGCTTGGTGCTGTTGAGGTCATGGGTGTTATCGGCATGGGCGCCAGGCGCTGGGTGGAGGTTGGTCCCATTCAGTTGCAACCATCTGAGGTTATGAAAATCACATTGGTGATGGCACTGGCGCGTTATTTCCATGGACTTGCGATTGAGGATGTTCGGCGGATCCGCTGGCTAATCCCGCCGCTTGTCCTCGTGGCAATGCCAGCCTTGTTAGTGTTGCGGCAGCCAGATCTTGGCACCACGCTTCTGATCGTGGCTGGGGCAGGGATTGTCTTCTTTGCAGCTGGGGTTGCCTGGTGGAAGTTCGCAGCCGTAATCGGTGTCGCTATTCCGGCTGGCTTCTTTGCCTATCAGTTCCTGCATGATTACCAGAAGAAGCGGATCCTGATCTTCCTCAATCCAGAGTCAGATCCGTTGGGTTCAGGCTATCATATCATGCAGTCCAAGATTGCGCTTGGCTCTGGCGGGCTGTTTGGTAAGGGATTTGTACAAGGAACCCAAAGCCATTTGAACTATTTGCCGGAAATGCGGACAGACTTTATCTTCAGCATGCTGGCGGAAGAGTTTGGTATGGTCGGCGGGCTGATCTTGTTTGCCCTATATATCCTGCTGATGGCTTATGGATATGCCATAGCCTTCAGGTCTCGCAATCAGTTTGGACGGTTGCTGGCGCTCGGCCTGACAGGTGTGTTTTTCCTTTATGTCTTCATCAACATTGCCATGGTGATGGGATTGGTACCTGTTGTTGGGGTTCCTCTGCCGCTTATTTCCTATGGCGGAACTTCCATGCTTACCCTGTTGGTCAGCTTTGGTTTGATCATTAGTGTGTATGTCCATCGTGACGTTGAAATCCACCCCAAGAAGTATTGATCACTGATCGTGAGTCGAATTGGGTCGGCTTATTTTGGATCGTAACGACCTATGTGGGTGTCGGCATAAAAGTGATGCAACCATCCTCCGTTATTCCTGCCCAAATGGTCAGAAATATTGCCGAAAATTTAGCCATTTTCATGCTGTTTTTAGCAGTTTTTACTTAATAAGAATAGGTTGAAGTAAAACAATAATGATTATGCTAACTAACATAACTAATTGAAAAAATTAGATTAAATAAGATGCTGTTCATTTCGCTAGTATTTATTGGAAAAAATATCAGTAAAAAAAATTGTTTTCTCCTAAACAATGCCTTTGACACTCAATATTTGAATGCATAGAGTGCCGCCAAGAATTAACAAGAACGAAATTTAGAAGGCGTTTGGTGCGCTTCTGCACCAACTTTCCAATCCCCAGGAAGAGCGGCCACGACAGCCTTGTCGTGCTGTTTTTCTATCAAACTAAAACATTTGCATTACTAGTGGGAGTAAACGCATGCTTAAATTTATCCGCAGCACTAAGAAAGCATTGGTAACAGCTGCCGCCGGCGCTCTGTTGCTTGGTATGTCCGCTTCAGTTGTTCAGGCAATTGAGCTTCGCTTTAGTGAACTTGGTCCACCTCGGGGACCCCGTGCAGAAGCCCTGCAATGGTGGGCTGACGAGTTGGCAAAACGGACCAATGGTGAAATCACCGTCAAGTTCTTCTGGTCCCAGTCACTTGTGAAAGCGAAAGAAAACCTGAAAGCCGTTGGCGCAGGTCTTGCCGAAGTTGGCACTGTTATGGGAATTTATACCCCACGTGAACTGCCAGTTTGGAATTATGCCAACGCACCCTTTGGTGTAGGCGATCCATGGGTTGGTATGCGCACCTGGTATGAACTTCGCCAGACAAGTGAAGAACTTCAGGCTGAAGCGAAAAAGCGGAACATTAAAATCTTCACCAACTACACAACAGGTCCTGTTGATCTGATGTCCAAAGAGCCGATCAAGTCTGCAAAAGACATCGATGGCAAAAAAGTCCGCGTGAGCGGTGGCTGGGTCGACATGATGAAGAACCTAGGTGCTTCTCCGGTGAACATCGGCTTTGGTGAGCTTTACCAGGCTCTGGATCGCGG